>CAIUYS010000231.1 GCA_903903365.1 uncultured Methylococcaceae bacterium | reverse complement strand
CGTATGTTGGAAATGTTCAGAAAATAACAGGAGATCACCATGTCCCACAGTTTAGTTACGATGTCTTACATCGTTGCCGCCATTCTGTTCATTCTTAGCCTGAGCGGTTTAAGCAATCAAGAAACTTCCCGAAAAGGCAATTATTTCGGCATGTTAGGTATGGCGATTGCCATTGTCGCCACCATATTAGGCGGATCGGTTTCCGGCCAGTCAGCGCTGGAAATTACCCTTTTTGGTAAGGCATTAAGCGGATCATTCACCGTTTACGGTATCTTGATCGTGGCCTTATTAATCGGCGGAAGTATCGGTGCCAGAGCTGCGTTGAAAGTTGAAATGACGCAAATGCCCGAACTGGTTGCCATCATGCACAGCTTGGTCGGCATGGCGGCGGTGTTGGTCGGTTATGCCAATTTTATGGATAGCACCATTACCATCGGCGGTGTGGAGAAAACCATCCACGAACTGGAAATTTATATTGGCATTCTCATTGGTGCCGTTACTTTTTCGGGTTCAGTGATTGCCTTTGGCAAGCTCAGCGAAAAAATCAGCGGCAAACCGCTATTATTGCCTGGCCGCCACTGGTTTAATTTATGCCTGTTGATTGCCACACTCGTATTGGGTTCGGTGTTTTTACAACAAGTTGAACTCGGTGGTAATGCGCTCATTCCGTTGGCTATTATGACCGCTATTGCCTTGATTTTTGGCGTCCACATGGTCATGGCGATTGGTGGTGCGGATATGCCGGTGGTTATCTCCATGCTCAACAGTTATTCAGGCTGGGCAGCAGCGGCAACGGGCTTTATGTTAAGCAACGATTTGTTGATTGTTACCGGTGCCTTGGTCGGTAGTAGCGGCGCCATCTTGAGTTATATCATGTGTCGCGCCATGAACCGCAATTTCATCAGCGTGATTGCCGGTGGCTTTGGCTCTGCTTCAGGTGGAGTAGCAGCCGCCATTGAAGGCGACGTACAGCCTATTGATGCCGAAGAAACCGCTAAACTGCTGCAAGCTGCAAAAAACATCATGATTATCCCGGGCTACGGCATGGCGGTCGCGCAAGCCCAACATACCGTTTATGAAATCACCAAGCTGTTGCGGGATAAAGGCAAAAAAGTACGTTTTGGCATCCATCCGGTTGCCGGCCGTATGCCCGGTCACATGAATGTCTTGTTGGCGGAAGCCAAAGTGCCTTACGACATCGTTTTTGAGATGGATGAAATCAATGATGATTTTGCCAATGTCGATGTGTCCATCGTTATCGGTGCCAATGATATTGTTAATCCGTCGGCGCTTAATGACCCCAATAGCCCGATTGCCGGTATGCCCGTAATCGAATGCTGGAAGGGTGAAACCACTATCGTGCTTAAACGCAGCATGGCATCGGGTTATGCCGGCGTGGGTAATCCCTTGTTTGTATTGGAAAACACCCGCATGTTATTTGGTGATGCCAATACGACCATGCAGGCAGTTTTGAAGGTGTTAAAGGGGTAGGTTATGCCGGGTTAACGGCTTTATCGTTAGCACAAACTATCGATGCATCAAATGTTGGGTTGCAAAAAGTGCAACCCAACTTAAAGCCGTATCCCGAAAAACACACAACAACTACAAAAAATGTAATATTAAATTTGCATTTATGAAAAAAACCTGAAAACTCACTCTTTTTTTTAACGTATGGACTAATTCATAATTATTTATTGCTTTGTTTTTAATATTAACTATCATGTCTAGTATGTTTATGATTTTTAGGATGTTGGATGTGAGCGAACAATCATGGTTAAGCACGAAAGAAGCGTCTATTTTGCTGGAAGTGAGCCAGCGTACCATTCAAAATTGGGTGGATAGCGGAAAGTTAAAGGCCAGTCTGACGATGGGTGGGCATAGGCGCTTGAGTCGCGAGGATGTGATAAGGCATTTATCTGCCGCCCGATCGTCATTAACGGGTAATACTGAATATATAGAACCCTCAATGACGGATGACGAAAGTCATTTGCGGGTTTTGGTTGTAGAAGATGATTACGCTATTTTGCGGCTATGTGAATTACAATTCGGTCAATTTAGTGTGCCACATCAACTGTTTCTGGCAACCAATGCTTATCAGGGCTTAATGATGGTTGGCAAATATCGGCCGCATCTCATTTTTACAGATTTAAATATGCCTGATATTGATGGCTTACACATGATTAGTGAAATCATGAAAATGCCTGATATGAAAGATACAAAAATTATCGTAGTAACAGGAATGGAAGCAAAAGATATTATAAAAATGGGCTCAATACCAGAAGGCTTGATGGTATTACCCAAGCCTATTCCATTTAAAACAGTAGAAACAATACTCTACCAACAAGCAAATACCCTAAAGCAGCTTAAAAAAATCGACTGACTCAGGATGCTGCTGCCTGTAATTAATTAAAACATTAATAGCAGGCAGTGACGAGATAATACACCGAATATGTTCAGACCTTTCTTGGGAGCGGTGACTCAATAACCCTGGATTCAATCAAGTTATTTTATTTCCAGCTCTTGGCAAGCCGTTCTTTTAAAAACATTAGTTTATTATTAGCGCATGAAAAATCAGTTAGATGTTACTGAAAATAAGAATATTGAAGACCCTATTTATTACAATACCCGTGAAGTAGCCGAAATGCTGGCTTTGTCACGAGGTACTGTACAGAAAATGGTTGAGCAAGGGGCTCTGCAGGCCTGGAAAACATCAGGGGGGCATCGCCGGATACTGGGTAGTTCTGTCGAGAGCTTTCTAAAAAACCGTAAACAGAACACTTTTTCGACTCAACCCAGTCGACTATCCATCCTTGTCGTAGAGGATGATCCGGCCTTGCAAAAACTTTATCAATTAACCATGGCAGAATGGGATATGCCTATTGATCTCAACATAGTTGGCGATGGCTTATCGGGATTAGTGCATATTGCCAGACATTACCCGGATATTTTGATCGCCGATCTACGTATGCCGGGTGTCGACGGATTTGAGATGATAGACACCCTTCGCAAGGATCACCTGTTTAACAAGATGGACATTATTGTGGTTACCGGATTAAGCAAAGCAGATATCAGCAGCCGAGTCTGGACACCCAAGGGAGTGACTATTTTTCACAAACCCGTGCCTTTTCACGAAATTCATGGCTATGTGAGTGCCAAACTGGCATCAATACAAAGAAACGCTGAACTTGCAAGCAGTTGAGATCCCAAGGCTTCTGGCTTGCAACACATAAATACCTAATCATGTAAGTCGAATTTAAAGCACAGACGTTGCATGACAAGGGTGGCGTTAAATTGTCAGGGAACACGATCACACATCCTAACAAAGACTATCCAAAAATAAATGTCAGCATAATGACGGAGTGTGACATGCAATTAACTCAAGTATCGACGCATGAGTCTCCTCATTAAAATTAAAGTCGCCGATTTGATCTACCCGGTTTGAATTAACATTTTTTCAACACTACACTAATACTTTGCATCTGCGCAGAGATAACTACCGCCATGTTAAAACAAACCCCTCTTTACCCTCTTCATCTTAAGCTGGGCGCCAAAATGGTAGCTTTTGCCGGTTATGAAATGCCGGTGCATTATAGCCAGGGTATAATTCATGAGCATTTGCATTGCCGTAGCCATGCAGGTTTTTTTGATATATCCCACATGGGGCAATGTTTGGTTTTGGGAGATAATGCGGCCAGTGAACTTGAACAGTTAACACCCAGCGACATTACCGGACTTAAAACGGGTGCCCAGAAATATACGGTATTAACCAATAGCGAGGGCGGCATTATTGACGACATTATCATTACCCGCATTGATTCCGGGTTGATGATTATTGTTAATGCCGCCTGTAAAGATAAGGATTTCAAGTATCTGGAAAGCCGTTTATCCGGACGCTGTACGTTTAAAGAATTGCCTGACCAAGCCTTATTCGCTCTTCAGGGCCCTGCTGCTGCCACTGTTATTGCCCGATTTTCAAAGCAGGCAGCGGGGTTGTCGTTTATGCAGGCCTGTGCAACCGAGATAAATGAAATAGCTTGCACCCTCAGTCGTTGCGGCTATACCGGCGAAGATGGTTTTGAAATTTCAGTCGCCAATCAAGACGCGCAGCAATTGGCCAAGCTGTTACTTGCGGAAGACGAAGTTGAAGCGATGGGACTGGGTGCCAGAGACACTTTGCGCCTGGAGGCCGGTTTGTGTCTTTATGGACATGAACTGACTGAAGCCATCACGCCAGTGGAGGCCGGGTTGCAATGGCTGTTTAAAAAAGGTCATGACCAGTTTCCCGGTGCTGATAAAATTTTAAATCTGTTGCAACAGGGTTCCGAAAAAATCCGTGCGGGCTTGCTGGTTGAAAGTAAAGTACCCGTCAGAGAAGGCAGTGTTGTTGTCAATGATGAAGACAAGATAGTGGGTTATGTGACTAGCGGCAGCTTTTCTCCCAGCTTAAACAAACCCATCGCCATGGCATTACTTGATCGTAACGTTGCCTGTCCGGGTAATACTTTACACGCCTTGGTACGGAATCGAAAGGTTGCTGTTACCGTAACCAAACTCCCTTTTATTACACATCGTTACCTTAGGTAAACTGTATGCCAATAACTCGTACTAGTTTGGAACAACTGGAAATGCGTGGTAATTTTATCTACCGTCACATTGGCCCTAATCAACAACAAACCCAAGAAATGCTTTCTGAGTTGGGCTTAACCGAACTGGAAGATATTATTACGCAGGCAATTCCTGCCAATATTCTTAATCATGAGCCCTTAAAACTTACCGAAACAATCAGTGAGCGTGCGGTTATCAAGCATCTTAGGCAAATGCGCGGCCGTAATAAAGTATTTACGTCAATGATTGGCATGGGTTATTACGATACCGTGATGCCGGCGGTCATTAAACGTAATGTGCTGGAAAATCCCGGCTGGTACACGGCGTATACGCCCTATCAAGCCGAGGTTAGTCAGGGACGACTGGAAGCTTTATTAAATTTTCAGCAAGTGATTATAGATTTAACCGGCATGGAACTGGCCAATGCCTCGTTACTTGATGAAGCAACGGCCGCTGCCGAGGCCATGACGATGTCGCGGCGCTTATCCAAAAGCTTGTCCAATAACGTTGTTATCGATCAGAATTGTCATCCGCAAACGATAGCTGTTGTTAAAACCCGCGCCCATTCCTTAGGTTACGAGGTTATCGTTGCCGACCCTTTTCATGGCTTGGAACAACAGGATTTTTTTGCCCTGATTGTGCAATATCCTGGCTCTAAAGGTGAAATAAAAGACCTCAGCCACATGACGGTAATCGCTCACGACAAAGCTGCATTGATTACCGTAGCGGCGGATTTATTAAGTCTGGTATTATTAAAATCGCCAGCCGCTTTTGGCGTTGATATTGTCGTCGGCAGTGCTCAGCGCTTTGGTGTACCTATGGGTTATGGTGGCCCTCATGCGGCATTTTTTGCTACTAAAGATGACTATAAACGCGCTATTCCAGGACGCATTATCGGAGTATCCAAAGACAGTCACGGACAAGTTGCGCTGCGGATGGCTTTACAAACCCGCGAACAACATATCCGCAGGGATAAAGCGACCAGCAACATTTGTACTTCGCAGGTTTTGCTGGCTGTTATTGCCGGATTTTATGCAGTTTACCATGGTGCCGAAGGTCTGCGCCTGATTGCCGGCCGTGTGCATCGCTATGCGCAAATTTTGGCAGCAGGATTAACACAGTTGGGGCATACTGTTATCAGTGAATGTTATTTTGATACGCTGGTGATTTATGTGCCTAATCGAGCCAAACGTTTTGCCGCAAATGCTGATGAAGCCACTATCAATTTACGAATCATTGATGCAGACCACTTAGGTATTTCGTTAGATGAAACTACCACACGAAAAAATTTAAGAGCCCTCTGGCAGGTTTTTGCTTCCGCTACCGCAGGACTTCCCGATATTAACAAGCTCGATGCAAGTATCACTGAATGTATCCCGGAACGATTATTGCGCAACGATAAATTTTTGCAACACCCGGTGTTTGATCGCTATCATTCAGAAACTGAAATGATGCGTTATATGCGCCGACTCGCCAGGCGCGATATTGCACTGGATCGTTCCATGATACCCTTGGGTTCCTGCACGATGAAGCTCAATGCCGCGACCGAAATGCAAACGATTTCCTATCATGAAATTAACGGACTGCACCCCTTTGCACCGCTGTACCAGACGCATGGCTATCAGCAAATGTTTGCGGAACTGGAGGATATGTTATGTGATTTGACTGGCTTTGCTGCCTTTTCACTGCAACCCAACGCCGGTTCTCAAGGCGAATATACCGGCCTGTTGGTCATTCGAAAATATCATGAAGTATCAGGTCAATCACAGCGCACTATTTGCCTGATACCGGCTTCTGCGCATGGCACCAATCCTGCTAGTGCAATGCTGGCAGGCCTTAAAGTGGTGGTGGTTGCTTGTGATGAAAACGGCAATGTCAGTCTGGCTGATTTACGGATGAAACTGGCGGAATATCAAAATACGCTGGCCGCTTTAATGATTACCTATCCCTCTACCCACGGCGTTTATGAAGAGTCATTCAGAGAGATTTGTGATCTTGTGCATCAGCACGGCGGACAGGTTTATCTGGATGGCGCCAATTTTAATGCGTTGGTGGGTCTAAGTCGTCCGGGAAAAATGGGTGCGGATGTTGCACATCTTAATTTGCATAAAACGTTTTGTATTCCGCATGGTGGCGGTGGCCCGGGGGTCGGCCCGATTGGTGTGGGCGCACATTTGGCCGCTTTTTTGCCTGATCATCCGGTAGTTGATGGCGTCAATCCGGCCAAAGGCGTGCATGGCACTATCGGAACCGTGTCGGCTGCACCGTGGGGATCGGCCAGTTTATACACCATTTCTTGGGCTTATATCGCCATGATGGGTTCGGCCGGTTTAAAACGCGCCACCTTGACCGCCATTTTAAACGCTAATTATATTGCCAAACGCTTGGCGCCTTTTTATCCGATTTTATATACCGGCAAAAACGGTTGGGTTGCCCATGAATGTATTATCGATTGCCATGCGTTT
>CAIUYS010000230.1 GCA_903903365.1 uncultured Methylococcaceae bacterium | reverse complement strand
GATTGGTATTAGTACCGATAAACTCCATGCACGCGGCCCCGTCGGTTTAAAAGGCCTGACATCATTGAAGTACATTGTTTTGGGTGATGGCCATATCAGGCAATAAATGATCGGTATTTTTGGCGGTACTTTTGATCCGGTTCATTATGGACATTTACGCTCGGCACTTGAAGTTAAAGAACTGTTTGGACTGAGCGAAGTCAGACTGGTTCTTAACGCACAACCGCCGCACCGAGAACAGCCCGCTGCAAACCCGCTAATGCGTTTGCAGATGCTGGAACTGGCCATCAAAAATCAGCCGGGATTATTCATTGATACCCGTGAATTAAACCGGCAGGGCGTATCTTATATGGTGGATACGCTGAAGTCTTTACGACAGGAATTTAAAAATGAGTCCTTACTCTTGTTTATCGGCAGTGATGCGTTTAACCAATTAAAAACCTGGCATCAATGGCCGCATTTATTTGATTTTGCGCACCTTGTCGTCATGACTCGCCCCGGCTTTGCGATACAGAATCTCGATGATTTTTTTAAGGCCAAACTGGCTACCGAGCTAACGGAATTGACACACGCTAGTGCGGGTAAGTTATACTTTCAGCAAGTCACGCAACTGGATATTTCGGCTACGGCCATCAGAAACATGATTGCAGAACAACAAAATCCGGGGTTTTTACTACCCGATACTGTTATTGCCTATATCAGGCAACACCAGCTTTACCAGAGACCTTAGTCTCATCACACAACCAGGAATTTTAATGCGAGTAGAAGATTTATTGAAAATTGTCCAAGATGTTTTGGATGAACGTAAAGGACAAAATATAACGACATTGGATGTACGTGGCAAAACCAGCTTTACTGATTACATGGTCGTCGTTACCGGAACTTCAGACCGTCACATGAGATCTTTATGTGATTACATCGTTGATAAAGCCAAGGAAGAAGGTTTTAGACCATTAGGTATTGAAGGCGACTTGGGCTCAGACTGGATTCTTTTGGATATGGGCGATGTTATTGTTCATGCGATGACAGCGCAAGCACGCGGCTTTTATCAACTGGAAAAATTATGGTCTGTTGATCGCGAAACTGAAACTGAACAACAAGCTGTTTAAGTTAATTACGCCCCTTTAAAAAATCTCCCCTAACCCCTATTTTTCAAATAAAAAGGAACTGAATAATTAGGCAACCCTCGTTAGTCAGGACAAAAATACCGAAGTTATACCTGGCAGGTTTATAAAACCTGCCAGGTCTGTCCGGTGTTAATTTGATAGCCAATAATTACAATGAAGCTATAGAGCCCAGAATTAATTAAGTACCTATGGCGTGCCCGCTCCTTAGTTTTCAAGGCGTGCACGGCACGCCCTACAGAAAATAATGTCGCTTAATCAACAAAGGTCTCTATACTATAGACACTTATAAATGCTGGATAAACGGCTTAAATAGCGCGTTTTTTAGCATACTCAATTTCAAATTACTTGGATGATGACTCGGCATTAAGCCACAATAAAAACAGCTCATAACCTAACGCTAACGTTACGGCTCCAATAAAAAGACCAATAACACCCGAATTGAGAAGACCACCAATGGCACCGATAAAAATAATCGCCATCGGTGTTTTTACGCCTCTACCCAGCAAAATAGGTTTAAGAATATTGTCTATCAAGCTAAGCGGGATACTCCAGATCAGAAATGCGACTGCAGTAAAGGTATCGGCGTTATAAAACAGGTAGATGACGACGGGAACCAAGATCGGTGCAGTACCAATCTGGGCTATCGACAAAATCAGACAAAGCAGCGCCCAAAGACCCGCAGCGGGCAGACCCACCACCATAAAACTGATACCTGCCAGCAGACTTTGAATCAAAGCAACCCCTAAAATACCATTAGCGACACTCCGTACTGTGGCTTCTGCCAGGTCAGCAAAATCTTCACCTTTTTCAGCAGCAAGCCGATGGGTAATAGCGCGGGCTATCCGATTGCCACCGCTTGAATTAGCCAATAATATACCGGCAATAATGATGGCAACCACAAAACGTAAAATGGCAATGCCGGCACCGGTTGCCGCTGATAACAGCCAACTACCGATAACCTTAAGTACCGGGCCTAGCTGTTGCAAAGCGCTATGAATATTTTCCGAGGCCAGTAACCAAAACTTGGCGAGCGGTTCGCCAATCAGCATGATATTACCCAAACTCTCAGGCGGGGGTGGAATTGACAGGGAGCCATCTTTTATTTTGTCGACCAGCATTTTTACCCCGTCAATCAGCGTGTCCGTCAACAGCACTGTGGGAACAATCATGATGACCAAAAAAGCAAAGGTAAATAGCGTCGCTGCGGTTTTATGCCGATCACCCAGCGCTTTACGAAGTCGACTGTAAAATGGATGAGCCGCAATGGCAATAATAATCCCCCAAATGATAGGCTCTATAAAAGGGCCAACAATCTTTAAACACCAGACTGTAATAATGAGCAACAGACCTATGCGGATAGTGGTCTCCAGTGATCTGTGAAAAAAAATGTTGTCGCCTGTTGATAGATTGGAATCATTCATAATGAGAATTTTTTTAAAATTGATTTTAGGGAAGTAAGCAAATTTTCAAACGTATTTTAGTAACGACTCAGCCGTTAACAGATAGAACACGGAAAATACGGATTTGACTGATAGACACGGATAAGAAAAGTTTCTCAATCTTATGATTGAGCAGTCATATACACTTAAGTTTTTTTGACTAAAAATAAAATCCGTTGAAAACCGTCTAATCAGTGTCATCCGTGTTCCGTTATCGAACACAACATCTACTGAGTCGTTAGCTTTTTTATAAT
>CAIUYS010000229.1 GCA_903903365.1 uncultured Methylococcaceae bacterium | reverse complement strand
TTTCTCGTAACATGCTAATTTAATAATATTTTTTTGTTTTACCAAGTGTATATTTTATCATTTTAGACAGGTGAATTTTCTTTTTTTCACCTTCAGGCTATTAATTCCATTCGCTTTAATGGGTTTTGCAAGTGCCTCAATATGTTTTCTATTTCTTACTTACAGATGAGTTCAATGGACAAATGGAGAAGTTGCAAAAGGGCGCAAGCTATCCAGCAGTAACGGATGCCGAAGTGAAAAGTATATTTCTTCGCTATCCAAAATCACTTCCTGAACAACAAAGCATAGTCGCCATTTTAGATGAAGCCTTTGCTGCTATAGCCAAAGCAAAAACCAATGCCGAACAGAACCTCAAAAACGCCAAAGAACTGTTTGAGAGTTATTTGCAGAGCGTGTTTGAAAATAAAGGTGAGGGTTGGGAAGAAAAGATGCTGGGTGAAATAGCCGATGTGATTGGAGGATATTCATTCAAGAGCGGGGATTTTAAAAAAGAAGGAAAGTATCAAGTAATAAGGATGGGCAATGTTCGTCCTGGAATAATTAGAGAAAATGAAAGTCCTGTTTTCATTGAAAGCTTAGATGATAAAGTTTTAAAAAAAGCACTTATATTAGCTAATGATGTAATCATTACTCAAACTGGGACAAAGAATAAACGGGATTATGGTTTCACTGTAATTATTGAAAAAGAAAACTATTTATTAAATCAGCGTATATCTGCTATTAGATTTTCAAAGAATTATATGCCTAAGTTTTTTCTTTATTTTTCGTGGACAAATCATTTTAAAGACCAATATTTTTCTAATGAAACAGGAACAGTTGGGCAAGGTAATGTTGGTATAGGTGCAATTACTAATGCTATCGTTCCATTTCTGCCATTAAAAGACCAACAAATCATCGTTCAAAAACTGGATGCCCTGTCAGCAGAAACCAAACAATTAGAAACCATCTACCAGCAAAAAATAAACGACTTGGACGAATTAAAAAAATCCATCCTGCAAAAAGCCTTTGCAGGTGAATTGACGCCAATATCGACGTAGGGGCAGACCTATGTGTCTGCCCTGATTACCGGCGGCCATCCGATGACATGCACAAAAACAAACCGGATAAATACGTTATCATGGCTTAACGCGTTGGGTTGGGCGAACACGCAGGTTCGCCCCTACGATGCGGATAATATGACGCGGCGGGTCAAAATCGTAGGGGCAGACCTATGTGTCTGCCCTGATTACCGGCGGCTATCCGATGACACGCATAAAAATAAACCGAAAAATACGTTATCATGGTTTAACACGATGGGTCGGGCGAACACGCAGGTTCGCCCCTACGATGCGGATAAAATTACACGGCGGGTCAAAACCGTAGGGGCAGACCTGTGTGTCTGCCCTGATTACCGGCGGCTATCCAATGACACGCATAAAAACAAACCGGATAAATACGTTATCATGGTTTAACACGTTGGGTTGGGCGAACACGCAGGTTCGCCCCTACGATGCGGATAATAGGACGCGGCGGGTCGGGTCAAAACCGTAGGGGCAGACCTGTGTGTCTGCCCTGATTACCGGCGACCATCCGATGACACGCATAAAAATAAACCGGATAAATACGTTATCATGGATTAACACGTTGGGTCGGGCGAACACGCAGGTTCGCCCCTACGGTGTGGATAATATGACGCGGCGGGTCAAAATCGTAGTGGCAGACCTGCGTGTTCGCCCTGATTACCCCGGCGACTATCCGAAAACACGCATAAAAATAAACCAAAAAAATACGTTATCATGGATTAACACGTTGGGTTGGGCGAACAAGCAGGTTCGCCCCTACGATGAAATGAAATTATCTATGTCATACAATTCTAACCTACATCACCGCCGATCTGTTCGATTGAAAGGATACGATTATTCGCAGGCCGGCATGTATTTTGTAACCATTTGTGTTCAAGATAAGATTTGTTTATTCGGCGAAATCATTGATGATGAAATGCTGTTAAATGATGCCGGAAAAATGATTGAAAAATGGTATTTTGAATTGGAAAATAAATTTTCAGATATTGAATGTGGTGTCTATGTTGTAATGCCAAACCATTTTCATGCCATTATCATAAACAATGGAAATAAATTAATTGATGTAGATAATCATAAATCTGTGCAACCTATTGGATTGGGGGAGCATGAAGGTTCGCCGCTTTATGAAATTGTACAATGGTTTAAAACGATGACGACCAATGAATATATTCGCGCTGTAAAAGCATTGGGTTGGCAACGGTTTACTGGAAAATTATGGCAACGCAATTATTGGGAGCATGTTATTCGTGATCAAAAATCATTTGATATGATTTCGGAATACATCATCAATAATCCCAAAAACTGGCAGACTGACAAGCTAAATAACCCATGAACGAAGCAGAAACCCGAGCCGAACTGATAGACCCCCAGTTAAAAGCCTGTGGTTGGGGCGTTGTTGAAGATTCTAAAATCCTGCGTGAATATCATATCACCGCCGGTAAAATCCAAACGGGTGGCATAAGAGCGAAGAAACTGACGGCTGATTATGTGTTGGTCTATAAAGGCATCAAGCTGGCTGTCGTAGAAGCCAAGAGTAATGAGTTGGGCGTGGGTGAAGGCGTTGCTCAGGCAAAACAATATGCCGAAAAATTATCCCTGCAAACCACTTATGCCACTAACGGTAAAGAAATCTACAGCATCTGTATGGAAACAGGGCAAGAAGGCTTGGTTGCCAATTACCTGACGCCCGATGAATTATGGGCTAAAACCTTTGCTGTGCCGAATGAATGGCGTGAGAAATTTTCAGCTATTCCTTTTGAAGATAAAGGTGGCACATGGCAGTTGCGTTATTATCAAGAAATAGCCGTTAAAAATACACTGGAAGCATTGGCTAATGACCAAAACCGCATTTTATTAACCCTTGCGACAGGCACGGGTAAAACCGCCATTGCTTTTCAGATTGCTTGGAAGTTGTTTCAAACCCGTTGGAATTTAAAGCGTGATGGCAGTAGACGACCCCGTATATTGTTTTTGGCTGACCGTAATATCTTGGCTAACCAAGCTTACAATTCTTTTTCATCCTTTCCTGAAGACGCGTCGGTTCGTATTAGCCCCAAAGAAATCAGCAAAAAAGGCAGTGTGCCAATCAATGGCAATATTTTCTTTACCATCTTCCAGTCTTTTATGACGGTACGGGCAGATCTTAGTGTCGGCCCTGATGGAGCGAAATCGGGCGAACACATAGATTCGCCCCTACAATATAATTTTGGTGCTTATCCTGCCGATTATTTTGATTTTATTATCATTGACGAATGTCATCGCGGTGGTGCTAATGATGAAGGTAATTGGCGAAAAATATT
>CAIUYS010000228.1 GCA_903903365.1 uncultured Methylococcaceae bacterium | reverse complement strand
GTTTCATAAAACGCGGACGCCTCCATGTCGCAAAGATATGAATCATCATAATAAGGCCGTGGCTTTGATACCGTCTGAATACTGCCGGTGGGGCACGGTGGCGTAAAAATCAAAGCCGGATAATAGCTTCTTTGACTATCAAAATCGATAATTTTATCGATTAAAAACAAGCGTCCCAAAGCGTGTTCCTTATGTCCGGCGATCCCTATATTAAGCATAACCCGATGTTCAACTGAAGCAAACAGTGCCTGCGTGTAAGCTACTCCGGCCGCCATCGCGCTTTTGCCAAGTCCTGTCACCGTCAGGCAAATATCATGATTTAAATAAACGGCAAAAGGCTGAACTGTAACCTCTTTTTTTAAGTTAAAATATTCAACCAAAGGCTTCGCCTCACAGGGTAAAGCCGTATATATAAAAATCTTGTGTTTATAGTGACTTATCATTAATAATCGCACCCGCTTTTGTTAAAATTTTAATGGTATTGCTTTCAGATAAAACAACTGACTTTTAAATCGGACTATTTAAACAAATCACTGACCATGTTTATTAATACTTTCCCCATTATTTTTACCTATACCCACCTGTTTTCGGTTCTTGAGGCCGTTATATTTTTGGCAACCATTTTTTTTCTGGTCTATTTTTGTACGCCACCGGTTAATAAAAAATGGGTCAACAAACCCGGACATAGTATTTATCAATTTTTGCATTTTGCTTGGCAAGGCAATTCAGCATTATGGCGTGCTTTTTGGCCTTTTTTCCTGTTGGTCAATATTGTCCTTTATTATATTGATTACCGGGTAATGAATGTAACTTATACCATAGCCAGCTGGAAAACAGTGCATGGCATGCTGTTACTGCCTATTGTCTGGTGGACGGTATCGGTCTGGCGCTGTTCCGCGAATACCCGTTATAAAATTTGGAGCAGTGCCGCACGCACCCTCACGATTTATCTTTTCTTGGAATATGTCTTACGTTTTATTATCAGTACTCAATACCCGAGTACTTTTTTTGATTGCCGACTGTTAATTATGGAGTACGGCGACTGCCTGTAAAGAAAAATCCGTTACAATTACAATACTTTTCTGTAGTGGACAGCCTAAGAAAGCAGCCACAATCCATAGAGATCCAATCATGTCATTAAAAAAACAGTTCCTCAGCGGTTTGGTTATTTTGTTAGCGTTATTAAATGGCTCGGTTCAAGCCGAGCCATCGAAGTTAGAGCCGTTTACAACCGGAAGTTACCAGAAGATACTAACAAACCACGCCAACCAGCCTTTTATGCTGGTGGTCTGGTCGATAACCTGCTCTTCCTGTCTTAAAGATATGGCATTATTAAGCCAGATTCATCAAAAAAGACCTGAACTTAAAATCATCATGCTGGCAGCGGATGATATTTCCGAAGCGGATCAGATCAATCTCATCCTTGAAAAGGACCAATTATCCGGACTTGAAAATTGGGTTTATGCGGATGAAAACACCCAGAAACTACAATTTGAGATTGATCCAAAATGGTATGGCGAACTACCGAGAACTTATTTTTTCGATAAGACACATCAGCGGGAAGGTATTAGTGGTGTGTTATCAGAGGCGGATTATGAAGCCCGATTGTCCCAAATTTTAAAATAAAAAACCAGAGGCAAAGCTTGATGAAAATCACTAAATCTCAATCTTCAAGTTTTTAATTCTTGATTTCGGAAAATTCAGCGATAACAAGCATTAGGCGTAGGCCGGAATAAGACCACCCAAGCGTAGCGCGTGGTGGCGTTTCCGGCATCCTCGTTCAGCATGCCGGAAACGCTTGTTCTCGCTTACGCTTGAAAAGCCTTATTCCGGCCTACATCTAACGCCATCCAGTAGAGATAATTGCAAAGTGACCTGTAAAAGTCACCCGTATCTTTAATGATTAAACCCTGCACTGCGTTTTAGATGTACATTTTTCAGCTTCAGATAAAAACTTGCGTTAAAATGGCGGCTATTGTAAAAACTACCGGCGCTTACTTTAATGTTAAAAAAAATCGTTGCTTTTCTGATAGCCCCTTGTCTATTAAGCGCCTGCATTACCAGTCCTACAGGCAGAAGCCAATTTATGTTCATGCCCGATGCGCAAATCAACCAAATGGGTTTGCAGGCTTTTGACACGTTAAAAAAAGAAAAACCTGTCAGCAATAACAGTCAATACAATCAGGTTGCCACCTGCATTTCCCAAGCGATCATAAAGGAGCTGGGCGACAACTGGGAGGTTGTTGTTTTTGTAGATAAATCACCTAACGCTTTTGCCTTGCCCGGTAATAAAATTGGCATCTACACCGGCATGATCACACTGGTTGATAATCAGGATCAATTAGCCACGGTTATTGGCCATGAAGTTGGGCACGTTCTGGCTAAGCACAGCAATGAAAGGGCGTCGCAAGAAATGGCTGTCAACCAGGGAATGGTCGTCATTCAGGCAATGGGCTCGCCACAATCGGCTTTAGGTCAAACCGCATTTGGTCTGCTGGGTGTCGGTGCCGAATATGGCATATTGATGCCTTATAGCCGGATACAAGAAAGTGAAGCCGATATCATTGGCGTTGATTTAATGGCCAAAGCAGGCTTTGATCCTAGACAAAGCATTGGGCTATGGCAAAAAATGGAACAGGCATCCCAAGGCCAACAACCAATAGAATTTTTATCGACACATCCGGCACATGCAACCCGCATTCAAAACCTGGAGCAGCATATGCCGCAAGCCATGGACTTATACCAACAAGCCCAAGCTTCCGGCAAGCACCCGGAATGCATTAAACCATGAGTCACTGACGATCAAATCCCTTTTTATTCAGAAAAAAGGGTATGATGAGCGCATTTAACAAACTATTTATTGCCCTCATCCCTATTCTCTCAAGCTAAGGAGAGGATTTTTCTTAACTGTGGGCGGCGTAGCAATGACTCCTAATTTAAAATACTTACATCCTTACCCGTTTGAGAAGCTGGCACAACTCAAGCACGGCATTGTTCCACCGACAAACAAGTCACCCATTGTGCTGTCGATAGGTGAGCCGACCCATAACACCCCGCATTTTATTGCAGAAGCGCTATTAACCCATTTACACGGATTATCAAACTATCCCACTACGAAAGGCATACCTGAACTGAGGCGTGCGATTGCTGACTGGATTAGTAAACGCTTCCAAATTCCGGCCGAATTTATTAATCCTGAAACCCAGATACTGCCTGTCAGCGGCACCCGTGAAGCCTTGTTTTCCTTTGCCCAGTGTGTGACTGATCCGACCACAAACCCTGTGGTGATTATGCCTAACCCGTTTTATCAGATTTATGAAGGCGCGGCACTACTGGCGGGAGCAGAACCTTATTTTTTAAATACCGTAGATGAATCGAATTATTTACCCGATTTTGATGCCGTGCCTGAAGCCGTATGGCAACACTGCCAATTAATTTATATTTGTTCGCCCGGCAATCCTAGTGGTGCCGTTCTCTCGCAAGCCGACCATGAAAAACTGATTAAGCTGGCGGAAAAACATGATTTTGTTATCGCGTCCGATGAATGCTACACCGAACTCTATGATGACGAAAACACGCCGCCTGTCGGTTTGCTGCAAACCGCTTACAACATGGGCAACAGCGCATTTAAACGCTGCATTGTTTTCCATAGCTTGTCCAAACGTTCCAATGCACCCGGCTTACGCTCAGGCTTTGTGGCAGGTGATGCCGATATTTTAAATCAGTATTTTCAATACCGAACCTATCAAGGCTGCGCCATGCCTTTGCCAACTCAACATGCCAGTATTAAAGCGTGGCAGGATGAGCTACACGTTGTCGAAAACCGCCGCTTATACCGTGAAAAATTTGCTGCATTTATAGCCATTCTTGCGGATGTCTGCACCATTCAAAAACCGCCTGCCGGTTTCTATGTTTGGTTAACAACATCGATCGCAGATACCGATTTTGCCCAACAGCTTTTTGCCCGGGAAAACATCACCGTTCTGCCAGGCAGCTTTTTATCCCGCGAATTTGCAGGGCTAAACCCGGGTGTCAACCATGTTAGAATTGCTTTGGTTGCGCCACTGGATGACTGCATAGCAGCAGCCCATCGAATTAAAAACTTTATTAAAACCTTATAGAATAAAATCATGAACCACACAAAAAACATTATAGAAACCGCTTTTGAACAACGTAACGATATCACCCCGGCTAACGTTTCAGCAGAAATCCGCAATGCGGTTACTGAAACCCTTAACCAGTTGGATCAAGGCACCTTAAGAGTTGCTGAAAAAATAGACGGTGACTGGGTTACGCATCAGTGGTTAAAAAAAGCCGTATTATTATCCTTCAGAATTAACGAAAACCGCCTGATGGATGGCGGCAACACCCGTTACTACGATAAAGTTGAATGTAAATATTCAAATTATACCGAAGCAGACTTTGCCAAAGCCGGTGTTCGCGTAGTACCCAATGCGGTTGCCCGTCATGGTTCTTATATCGCTCCCGGCGCCATATTAATGCCTTCTTACGTTAACATAGGCGCTTATGTGGACAGCGGCACCATGGTTGATACTTGGGTAACGGTCGGTTCTTGTGCACAAATTGGTAAAAACGTGCATCTTTCCGGCGGCGTGGGTATCGGTGGCGTATTGGAACCGTTACAGGCAGGCCCTACCATTATCGGCGACAACTGTTTTATCGGAGCGCGTTCTGAAATTGTTGAAGGCGTTATCGTTGAAGATGGTTGCGTTATTTCAATGGGCGTTTATATTGGCCAAAGCACCAAAATTTTCAACCGCATGACCGGCGAAGTCAGCTTTGGACGTATTCCGGCAGGATCGGTGGTCGTATCCGGCAACTTGCCCTCGGCAGACGGCAGTTATAGCTTGTATTGCGCGGTTATTATTAAACAGGTTGATGAAAGAACACGCAGCAAAACAGGGATTAATGAGTTATTAAGGGACTAATTATGCAGCTTGGGTCGGGTTGGTTTTTGCATAACCCGACTGCACCTGCCGAGTTACACGTTAGTCGTCTACGCAATGCGATAAACAAACCATCGCAATTAGACAAACGTGCCTGAAAATAAAATATAATCCGGAACAAATTTATGATTAACAACGATGTATTACGCCGAGTGCGCTACGCCTTGGAGCTTAACGACTACACCATGATGGACATCTTTGCCTTAAGCGATGTAGAGATAAGTCGGGATGAATTACTTCATCTACTTAAAAAAGACAACCAGGAAGGTTATGTCGAACTTGACAATCAACTATTGGATGCTTTTTTAAACGGTTTAATTATTTATCGAAGAGGTAAATTGGAAGACAAGCCTGGGCAAACGAAAAAACCGGAATCGCCGGTAACCAATAATAGTGTTCTCAAAAAGCTAAGAATTGCTTTAAACTTTAAAGAAGAGGATATGCTTAACACTCTAAAGCTGGCTGATTTTGAAATATCAAAAGGTGAGCTTAGCGCTTTTTTTAGACAAAAAGGCCATAAAAATTACCGGGAATGCGGCGACCAAATTGTTAGAAACTTCTTACAAGGCCTGACTATTCATTTTAGAAACCCGGCCGAACAAACTGACACTAAAATAGAAACAGACTATTCCGACTATGATTAGCCTTATAGGGGATGGCAACAATTCGTTACCGACCCCAATAAATTACCGACTTTAAAAACTTTCCTTAACCTAGACCATACTGACTATCATGAGCGAAAAAATTTCAAATAATGCCATCATTTACGCCACACTTGCACTTAACAGCGAAGTGGATTTACAACGAGAATATCTGGAATCGGAAGACGTGCCTGAAGATGAACGCGAAAATGAAGATGATATTCTGGCAGATCTCGAACAAGCCTTTATGGAATTTGTTGATCTGTATAAAAGCCGATGCAAAGCTGACAAAGAATTACCCAGCATTGACGAATTATTAAACAGTCAAATATAAGCACCGCCATGCACACGCTTTACGGTATAAAAAACTGCGATACCGTTAAAAAGGCGCGGCAGTGGCTGGATAAAAACGGCATAGCTTATCAGTTCCATGATTTTAGAACTGATGGGCTAACGCTGGGGCAACTGAATAACTTTGCCGCCCGTATAGACTGGAACACGTTACTTAATCGTAGCAGTACCAGTTGGCGGCAACTCAGTGCCGAGCAACAAAGCGATCTGACCGCAGAAAAAGTAATCGCATTAATGTTGCACACCCCAACGCTTATTAAACGCCCGATTTTAGATACGGGCGACAGACTGATTATTGGCTTTAAAGCCGACCATTACACAACTGAATTACTATGAGTGAAACCCTGGAACTTCTTAAAGACCTTATTAGCCGGGAATCGGTCACACCTGAAGATGCGGGTTGCCAGGATGTTATTGCCGAACGTTTAACCCGACTGGATTTTAAAGAAGAACGCCTGAATTTTAATGATACCCAAAACATCTGGCTTAGACGGGGTATTGCAAAACCTTTGTTTACCTTTCTTGGGCATACCGATGTTGTGCCACCCGGCCCTTTGAATTTATGGCTGTCACCGCCTTTTGTGCCGACTATTCGTGACGGCAAGCTTTATGGCCGTGGTGCTGCGGATATGAAAGGCGGCATTGCCTGTTTTATTACTGCCGTTGAACGTTTTATCGCCAAGCATCCCGACCATCAAGGCTCAATTGCAGTCATGTTGACCAGCGATGAAGAAGGCATTGCCACAAATGGCGTGGTTAAAGTCGTGGAAATACTGGAACAGCGCCACGAAAAAATTGACTGGTGTTTGGTCGGTGAACCATCCAGTGACAAAAAAACGGGCGATGTGATTCGTGTTGGCCGACGCGGTTCATTGTGCGCAAAATTAACTGTTATCGGCATTCAGGGTCATGTTGCTTATCCTGAACTGGCAGACAATCCGATCCACACATTTGCGCCAGCCTTAAAAGAACTAACGGAAGAAGTCTGGGATTACGGCAATGTTTTTTTCCCGCCGACCAGCCTGCAAGTGTCAAATATTAATGCGGGAACCGGTGCGGAAAATATTATCCCAGGCTCTGCCGAGGTACAGTTTAATCTGCGTTTTTGTACTGAACTCAACGAAGAAACCATTAAACAGCGCACCTGTGCCATTCTGGATAAATACGGTTTTAAATACGATATAATATGGCGCTTGTCCGGCAATCCGTTCTTGACAGAAAAAGGCAAATTAATTGATGCCACCCATGCCGCCATCAAAACCGTAACCGGCTTTGATACCCTCGATGATACCGGCGGCGGTACTTCAGATGGACGCTTTATTGCACCCACCGGCGCGCAGGTTATTGAGCTTGGGCCGTTAAACGAAAGCATTCATAAAATTAATGAAAATATGGCGGTAGAAGACTTGGCGATTTTAACTAATATCTATGAACAGATATTGGTTAATTTACTGGTATAACCGCAGTTACCAATCGCCAATGAAGCTCCTTAGGTAACTCGCAATAAATAACACCCGCCAAGTCCGTTTAGCTGAGTAGGGTGCGCATCGCGCACCACAACCATACCAGAGAAAGAACCCTAATTACGCTACAGGTAGAAAAAAACAATAGATTTTGGTGCAATAAAATCGTTTAGTGGATGCGGTTTTAGGTGCGCGATGCGCACCCTACGACTATAAATTGGGGACTTATTATTGCAAGCTGCCTTATTATGTTGCATCCATACCGACTGCTTTACTAAAAAAGTAAAAAATTATCGCCACGAAGCACGTAAAACTTTTTTCTTCGTGTGAAAAAATATTTTTGTGATAACAATGCTGATTTCTACAAATATTTTTTTAAATGCCGGAATCAATATTATTGAAATAATGTCTCAAAAATCGATGACTTTAATCTGCTTATCCGTGACCTGAACAGGAAGAAAAATAAGCGGTAAAAGTCAGGAATATGAACCTATAACAACCCCTTACTGCAATAGTATATTTTATATAGGAAAGTATCATGAAACGCTATTTATTATCTATCTGTATAACGTTATTGAGCGCTTGCTCAAATCTGCCACCTGCCATTGAAGATCCGCCCCTCTATGACATTTCGTATAGTCAGGCAACTCAAGATATTGCTCATTTTAAAGAGGCGCCTGTGCGCTGGGGTGGTGTTGTCATTGATATAGAAAACGAACAAAACTTCAGTCTGGTTCAAGTACTGTATTATCCCCTTAACAATTATGGCCGGCCACGATTAGACAAACCCAACAAAGGGCGCTTCCTTTTTAAAAGCGCCGAGTTTCTTGATCCGACCGTTTATAAAAAAGATACCGAAATTACCGTTGCAGGAACGCTTAAGGGCGACATTCAACGCTCAGTAGGTAACAAAACGCTCCGCCTGCCCCTGATTTCAGCTACTGTCATTCATCTATGGCCACCTTATGTACCCTACAATTATTACGGTTACGGCGGTTATGGTTACGGCTACCCGTATTATGGATACTATGGTTACCCCTATTACTGGGGCGGATACTATTACCCGTACTGAAAGGATTATCGACTGCCAGCTACTTGTAAACGCAGTCATTTGAATCTTGTTATCCAGGGCTTTAACCGGCATTGTTGCGGCTAAAGCCCATTCCGCAAAATATGTCAGTGGGGACTGCCCTGCCGCATCTGACCTCGAGCGCGTATTAGCGCAGTGATAACGACAATCAATAAGGCGGCCAATGAAAATTCCAGTAACAAAAAAGCGGCAATTTTAAAATACGCAAATAGCGGATTAACGAATCGAACCAGCCAGCCACCGGCTTCATCCGCTAATGCGGAAAGGTAAGTCAAGCTGCTTAACCATATTTTCAGTCGTACTGAAAAGTCAGTCATCAGCATTAAATGCGTAAGTGTCACTATTAACATACCCATGGAAAACAGATGAAAATGCGAAACTTCCAGCATACCCTGATAACTCCGTGGTTGGGTAAATTGTTCTTCAGAACCCAGATAGTAAGCAATGACCGAGTCAGGCGTTAAATCCATGTGATGAAAATACATCATGCCGTTACTAAGCCACAACAAAGCGATATAACCCAGAAACATTAACACCAAGGCGTTCAGCAGAGATTTTCGCTGTTGTTCGCCGGTAACAAAATAACGCATTATTCTTGATCCTTATTTTTTACCATAACCTGATAGATGGCCATCACTTTGCGGATACTATTGATTGCGGCACGCGTACTGAGGGTTGCACCGCTTATGCCATCCACACCTTTATTAAAATCCATGTCGGCAAGCGGACGTTTATAAAGTTTTTCAAACCAACCTTGAGGCGGCTGATATTCGGGCGGCTCATGAAAGGCGAGAGTCACTACGCTACTCAACTCACCATTGGGTGTTAATACAATCATCAACGTTTCCGGTTTGGTTCTGACCGTGCCGGTTTCAATAGCCGCATAACCCAGTATCTTGTCTTGTTTTTTTCCGACATAAAAAGTAAACATGCCGGAGTCCAATTTAACTTTTGAGTCTTGTTGAATTTTGGCCGTCTGGTTCTCGTCAGGAAATAACGATAACTGCTCAATTTGCGTGCCTGCGCCAAACGCCAGCTCCATCGCCTCATTTTTACTGTAAAAAATAGTGGCAAAACTCGGGGTTACAGCGGTCAACAGTAACCCATAAAACATAAGCTTAATTATTTTCATCGTGTGTATCCATTAATCAGAGCAGTAAGCTTTGATTGCGTTGTGTATTAGCCAAAAACCAAACCGCCAGCCAAATCGAAGGTTTGGCTGGCGGTAAGAGCCATAAACAACTTAACTTACAAGTTGTTTATTGTGTAAATGTAGGGTTGGTTAATATCATACTATAGGAACCGGAAAATACCTTGGCACTAGAAAATAAAACCAAAGCCCAAGTTAAAATCATCCGGCAGAGCGCCTTGTTTGGCAACAAAATTTCGGTAGTCGGCCTTAATTACAACTTGTGGAATCGGTTTATATTGCAGACCTACCTGAAAAATCTGCTGATCTTTGGTGGGGTCACCGACAAAGCCTGTAGGTGCTTTGGCAATAGTATTCAGTTTTTCATAACGGACAAAAGGCGCAAGATATTGTGGCGTATCCCTAAACATCAGCGGCAATACATCATAACCAACTTCTGAGTACCAGCCGTAGTTTTGTGAGCCTATAGTTTGGGGATTTGTTGGTGTTCCTTCAGCAGTAGCTATGTCCGCTAAACGTTTACTTTCTGCGCTTAAAATATCTGCGTTACCAACAAAACCCCATGACCCCAAGGTACGAAATTCCAGCCCCCGATATTTCCATTGCACATGTGATTCATAGAGTTGAGTAAGGACACTGGGCTTTTGTCCGTCATAGTCCTGATCCTGCCCAGAATTGCCAACATAAGCGGAACCGCCCACAGTGACCCCAGGTAACGCATCAGGCACATAATCCATACGCGCAACATAACCCAAATTTTGGGCCAATGCCTGACTGCCGCCTTGTCGACCGTCACGTATTCCATTGGAATCGAACCCCTTGGCATTCATTCCATTAACGACGTAAGTCGTATAAGTCAAATTAGGGGTTATAGCACCAAATAGCCCGACACCCACCTCATTCCAAGTAGATGGAATGATTTTCTGCTCTACTTCAGGACGATGATTACCAAAGTAAAATGGCGGTTCATGAATCTGGTTTAAAAAGCCCATTGGCATAAGCACCATACCCGCCCGAACATTAGCCATTGGATTAATGAAAAAATCCAGTGCTGCAAATTCAACTGAAACCGCGCCGTTTCGCTCAGTAGAGCCGTGTTCAAACTCAACCTCACTGTTAAAAAGAATCTTGTCGGTAAATTTATAACCTACATACAAAACCATTCGTTCAAGATCGGCCGTGGACTTTGCGTCACTATTGTTATCACTAACAACATCCTGATAAAAAGCCTCACCATAACCACCAATGGACAAACCTTTGCCTACCTGATAAACCTTCGATGCGGCAGGCCCCAAGCCATAAGCACTTTTAAGCTGTTTTTCTTCAGGAATAGCCAGATTGGTACGCAATTTCTCAACTTCCTGACTTAGGATATCGGTTTTTCGCTCCAGATTCTTTACATTACTGGCTGCAACTTTAGTCTCCGGG
>CAIUYS010000227.1 GCA_903903365.1 uncultured Methylococcaceae bacterium | reverse complement strand
GGGTTATTTATTTTGCGGGTTATAAATTTTCCCAAGACCGTTTCAAAGTTGAAGACGTTGAAGCGGCCGCTGATTTAATTATCTGGGCCGTTGATAAAGGCGAAGGCGTAGAGGCGATTGTACCCACCCGTCCACAAGATAAAACTTTTGTCGGTAATATTCTGGAATGTATGGTGGCCTATGCCACTGGAGAATTGGGTGAGCAACCCATTTCACTGGCGGATGTTGATCATCTTATCGTGATCGGTTCAGACCGCATGATGTCGGCAGTAAAATCCGCCCGTTTTGATGTGCTAAAGCCGTATCTCAATAAAGCCCATCACGCCGTCGGTTCAATTAACTCACCCATGCAGTGCATGATGAAAGGCATCTGCGCCCAGTGTATGTGCAAACATATTGATGCAGAGACGGGTAAAGAAACCTTTGTTTATTCCTGCTACAACCAGGATCAGGATTTGGATAAAGTCGACTTCCCGCATTTGAATGCACGCTTACGGCAAAATACCGTGCAGGAAAAATTATCCAATCTTTGGCTGGATTATTTGCTGATGAAGCAGAAAGAAACGGCTGGGTAAAGCAGTTTAAAAAGGGTGAACAGTGTTCACCCTTTTTATGCCGATAGCCTTCGATTAAAGTATCAAACACAAAAAAGCTGAAGTTTTTAGCTAATAGCGTAGTGACATGTGCAAGGTTAACAGCGCCCCAACAACAAACACGTTATACTGCTACAAGGAATCTCTTTGAACACCCCAGCGCCTTGTCTCTGCGGCTCCGGTATTGACTATCAACAATGCTGTGAGCCGTTTCATTCCGGTGAAAAATTTCCGTCTACTGCTGAAGCGTTAATGCGGTCACGTTATACGGCTTATGTTTTGCGCAATGCCGCTTATTTACAAGAAACTTGGGATACAACCCGGCGACCTGAGGCGATAGATTTTTCCAGAGAAAATATTGACTGGTTACGACTTGAAATTACCGACATAAAAAAAGGAGCGATCAAAGACAGCAAGGGCGTGGTGGCGTTTAAGGCATTTTATGTGCAGGATAACCAAGAGCATGTTATGAATGAAATCAGCCGCTTTACGAAAATCAACGGACGCTGGTTTTATTTGGATGGTGTGATTAAATCAATGGGTATAGTGGGGCTGCAAACTAATCAGGGCAAGAATGCACTGTGTTCGTGCGGTAGCGGCAAGAAATTTAAGCGTTGTTGCGGAGTCGGATAAGTAATCGTATTTGTTGGTTAACCCAAGAAAACCAAGTCAGTAGTTTAATCGTGGCGACTGAATTTATATTTGTTTATGGCACGTTGCGTAAACAAATGGCTTCAAGCAAGCAGTATTTATTAGCTAATTACTGCGTGTATTTTTCAGCGGGCGTTATGCCTGGAAAATTATACGAAGTGTGTGGCTATCCCGGCGCTATTGAATCCAGTGATGCCGGTCATAAGGTTTTTGGGGAACTGTATAAAATCCTTGATCAACAGTCGTTATTAGAGCTGTTGGATGAATATGAAGAATGTAGTGAGCGGTTTCCGTTGCCCCATGAATATAGTCGCAAGCAGTGCTCTATAGAGCTTGTCAGTGGTAGTTCGGTTGTGGCTTGGGTGTATTTGTATAACCATGATGTTTCAACACTAAAGCAAATAATCTCGGGTGATTATCTCGGCGGTTAAGGATTTGGGATGGCTCATCAATCAGAAAAGAAAGGTGGTAGGGCGGTTAGTTTTAGCTAGTCGCCCTACAAAACTTGCAAGTGTCCATTGAGTCTAAAAAGGTAAATTGTGTTTGTTGGGTTTACTGGCTTAACATTGCCACTGTTTGATCGTGCCCTAGCGGAGTAATCTTTACTGAACCGGTTCCTTTAATGCCGAGTTCTTTTGCGGCAGCGTAGGATAAATCCATTGCTCTTTTGCCATGAAAAGGCCCTCTATCATTGATGCGCACGATAACGCTACGATGATTTTTTAGGTTGGTAACTTCAGCGTAAGATGAAAGAGGCAGTGTTTTGTGTGCCGCAGTCATTGCATACATGTCGAATCTTTCGCCGTTAGCGGTTTTTTTACCATGAAAATCAGCGCCGTACCAAGAAACAGTACTTTGATGATGGGTTTTTGAATGATGCTTGGTGGTATGAGTTTTTGACATGCGAGTCGTGTGACGACTTGATGCTTCTGCCGATTGTATTGGGTTAGAAAAAAAACTGTAGGTAACAACAACAAAAACTGCCAGTATCAGTTTATTCATAAATAAAAAGCCTTTTTTAATTAAAATCTATGGCCTGTTCAGTAGTTGGCCATATATAAAGAATCAGGGGTGACGGATTATGTCCAGGCCGCTTGATTCTTTGCCTTGTCGCCTTAAAGCAATTGTTTTGCTTTAAGTTTTGAACGTTAATGTTTTAACGTTGGGGTAATTTTAACTTGGCAAGTCTTAAGAGCACCTTAAGTGTGATGGTAAGATGAAAAAGTCGAATCAATAACTATCGATGGCTTACGTAAAGAAAGGGCGCTGATTTCTTATTAAAAACAGATAAATATTTAAAAGATTATCGCCCTGGAGGCGCGAAGAAAGAAAGCTCGTGCCCCTTCGGCGCTGCTCAAGAACGGTTTTGTGATGAAAAAATATGAATGGTCTATTTTCAAATACTTTGGTGACTAAAACTACGCGTCAAAGCCAGTCCAAACTTTCTAATGTTGTTCCAACCGGCTTATATTCAGCGCCAACCCAGCCTGAATAACCTGACTTTTCAATGGCTCGGAAAATCCTTTCAAAATTAATATGTCCAGTACCCGGTTGGCCGCGACCAGGGCAATCTGCAAATTGAATATGGCCTATTTTAGTGGCGTGTCGGGCAATAAATTCATCCGGCTGGTCGCCCATCATCTGCGCATGATAAATATCGTATTGCATAAACAGTTTCGGGTGGTTGAGTTCGTCCAATATATCGAGCATTTGTTGACCGTTATGGATGATAAATCCAGGCATGTCGTGGCGATTGATGGCTTCAAAAACTGTTTTAATACCCAATAGGGCAAAGGCCTCTGTAGCAAAGCTCAGATTTTCTTTGAAGGTTTTCAGGTAGTCCTGTTTTCGTTTTTCATTAAAACATCGTCCAGGTAGTACGTTGATGGCTTCTGGTTTTAACAACTTTGCGTAGTCAAGTGTTTCTGTAATTGCTCGGCGGAATTGAGCCCGCTTTTCAGGCACACAGGCAAGTCCTTCGCCTCCCTGTAATAGATCGTCGGCATCCACATTAAATAATACCAATTTTAACTGTTGATCTTCCAGTGTATTTTTTATAATTTCTGCGCTCAGGCTGTAGGGGAATTGTATTTCAACAGCTTTAAAGCCTGCATTTTTAGCCGCTTTGAAGCGATCGATAAGGTCTACCTCAGTAAACAACAAACTTAAATTAGCGCTGAAGTTAAGCATTGTTTTTAGTAAATAATTTAATCAAGGTTGAAGGGTCTTGTGCCAAATAACCATGACTGCCGTGCAATTGCATAAGTTGAGCGGCCAAGCCGGACATTGGGACGGCTTGGCCTTGTGTAACGGCTAAATCAACGGCCATATTCAAATCTTTCAATAAGGTTTTAACGTGCCATTTTACCGGCTCAAAAGTGCCTGTTGCCATTTCCGGGCCGACGATTTGCAAGGGTTTTGAGTCAGCAAAGCCGCCGGACAGGGCTTCCGGTATTTTTTCAGCAGCGACACCGGCTTGCCGGGCCAGTGCGATCATTTCGGCGATAACCAGCACATTGCAGCTGACAATCATTTGGTTGCAAATCTTGGTGATCTGGCCGCTGCCCAAGTCACCCATGTGAGTCAGTTGCTTATAAAGCGGAGCCAGGATAGTACGCGCAATGTTTATGTTTGCGAGGCTGCCGCCTGCCATAATCGCCAGGTTACCTTGTTCGGCTCCCGTAACGCCGCCTGAAACGGGCGCATCTATCCAGCCCATGCCGCATTTTTTATGCAGCATGGCTGCTAATTGTCGAGTGTTCTCGGGGTGGATGCTGGATAGGTCAATCAGCAACTGGTTTGCTGAACCATTGTCCATAATGTCATTGCGTATAACCGTTTCAACAGCCAGGGTATCTGCCAAACATAATAAAATAATGTCGGACGCTTTGACTAGTTCGGCAATGGATGAGCACCCGTTAGCGCCCGCATCAGTCACGGGGGAAAGTTTTTCAGGGCTGCGATTCCATACGTTGACATTAAAGCCTGCCTTCAATAAACGTAAGGTCATGGGTTTGCCCATTAAACCGATACCTATGAAGCCAAGCGTGGGTTTTTTATCTGTCATAATATTTGTTGTATGGGTCTGGTAGCTAAATTCTGAGTTTAAAAGCCTGGTTAATACTGGCAGAGGTTCTGCGATCATTTTATTTTCCATAGCAGTAATTAACCCAAGTATAACTTCATTTTGGCGCGTTTAAAAAATAAGTTGGGCGCAAACAGATGGGTTTCTCACTCACTCATACCACCTTCCAACGCGTTCTTTTTGGCTTAACTTTAAGAAGAATTATATTTAGAGTTTGACGCGATTAGGGTTTACCTATATTATTTCGCAGTTATGTTAGATAGATTACCCGAATATATAGACCCCTTGCACCTGGCTGATAAGCGTGGTGAATTAAAGGGTCAAATACCCTTAAGCAGTCTGGATCGTTTGGCAGCTATGCTGGTTAACGACTCCGGATCAATTACTGTCGACCTTTTTTTTGGTCGGGAAGGGAGGTTAGCCAAAATTGAGGGTCATATCAAGGCTGTTTTGGAGCTTGAGTGCCAAAACTGTTTAGGAGCGGTTAGCTGGCCTGTTGATTGCAACATCAAACTAGGCATTGTTACCTCAATAGATCAAGCCGATAGATTGCCCGAAGACTATGACCCATTAATAGTTGAGGAAGGAAAAATTCCTCTTAAAAATATTATTGAAGATGAGATATTACTCACTTTGCCGGCATTTCCAAAGCATCAGCAACCTTGTTTTGTCAAAAAAATTGACAATAACACCGTAGATCCAATAGTGAATGACGAGCCGTCATCCATTGAAAACCCTTTTTCCATATTAGCCAAACTTAAAAACACTGGAGATTTATAATGGCCGTACAAAAGAGTAAAGTATCGCGTTCAAGACGTGGTCAGCGTCGTTCACATGATGCATTAACAGGTAGAGCATTGTCTCAAGATGCCATCACAGGTGAAATGCATTTGCGTCATCACGTTACCCCGGACGGCTTTTTTAAAGGTCGTCAAATAGTCAATAAAAGCGACGAAGATTAATAATCTTTCCGCTCTGGCATGATGCTATGCCGAACCCTATCCGGTTCGGCTTTCTTCAATAACTGCGGAGTTGTTCATCAGCGTGAGTTTAACAATTTCAATTGATGCGATGGGCGGCGATCATGGTCCTGAAGTCACTATTCCGGCATCATTGGATTGTTTAAAAAACAATCCAGACTTAAAGCTGATTTTAGTAGGCAATGAATCTGTAATTAAACAGTTATTGCCGAACCCATTGGACTATTATCAAGATAGACTCACAATCCATCACGCTTCTCAATGCGTTGAAATGGATGAGTCACCCTCTAAAGCCCTAAAAAACAAAAAAGACTCCTCGATGCGTGTCGCTATCAATTTGGTTCGTGATGGCCATGCAGACGCTTGTGTGAGCGCGGGTAATACCGGCGCTTTAATGGCGACGGCACGCTTTGTTTTGAAAATGATCCCGGGCATTGATCGTCCTGCCATTATTTCTACCTTACCTTCAATTTATGGGCATACCCATGTGCTTGATTTGGGGGCAAATGTAGATTGCACTGCTGAGCATCTTTTTCAATTTGCCATCATGGGTAATGAATTGGTTAAAGCAGTTGAGGCAATTGATAATCCTAAAGTGGGGTTGTTAAATATTGGCGAAGAAGATACCAAGGGTAACGAGCAGGTCAAAGCAGCCGCAAAATTATTGGAAAATTCGTCGTTAAATTATATTGGTTATGTAGAAGGCAATTCTTTAAATGCCGGGAATATTAAAGTTGATTTGATTGTGACTGACGGTTTTGTGGGTAACGTTGCACTTAAATCCATTGAAGGTGCGGCCAAAATGATTGGCACCGTGTTAAAAGAAGCTTTTGGCAAGAGTATCCTGACCAAGATGGTGGGATTGATTGCCTATCCTGTTTTGAAGTCTTTTAAACAGCGTATAGATCCTCGCTTATACAATGGCGCAAGTTTTTTGGGGCTTAGGGGGTTGGTTATTAAAAGTCACGGGGGGGCGGATGTTCTCGCTTTTAAAACGGCTATTGTGCTTGCTGTTTGTGAAGTCGAAAAAGATGTTATCAGAAAGATAAGCGAGCAAGTGGAGAAAATCCTGGCTCTTAGAGAAATCGCATGATTCGTTATTCAAGAGTAATTGGTACGGGTGGTTATCTACCAGAAGAAGTTCGCACAAATGAGCAAATATCAGAGGCTGTTGAAACTTCAGATAGCTGGATTTATGAACGAACCGGTATTAAAAGTCGTCGGATTGCCGGTCTAAACGAATCTGCTGCAAGCATGGCTGAAATTGCAGCCAGACAGGCCATAGAGGCTGCCGGTTGTGATCCGCAAATCATTGATTTGATTATTGTTGCAACCGGAACCCCTGATCATGTTTATCCGAGTACCGGTTGCTTGCTACAACAGCGCTTAGGTATTAAAAATGCCGTTGCGTTTGACGTGCAGGCCGCTTGCTCAGGTTCGATTTTTGCCTTGAGCATAGCCGATCAATATATCAAGTCAGGTGCCGCCAAGACAGTACTTATTGTGGGCTCTGAAATTTGTTCGCGCATTGTCGACTGGACGGACAGGGGAACCTGTATTTTATTTGGTGATGGCGCAGGTGCTCTGTTGTTGAGTGCCTCAGACGAAATGGGTGTTTTGTCTACGCACATTCATTCTGATGGGGAATATAAAGACCTGTTGTATTGCCCAAATCCACAAGTGGCTACCGATGACAATAAGGATGAAGCTGGCTACATCAATATGCGCGGCAACGAGGTGTTTAAGGTTGCTGTTAATACGCTGGGCCGCATTGTCGATGAAACACTGGAAGCCAATAATATGGACAGGTCTGAAATTGACTGGCTGGTTCCCCATCAGGCGAATATACGAATCATAGCGGCAACCGCTAAAAAATTAAAAATGTCCATGGATCAGGTTGTAGTGACGCTTGAAAATCAGGGTAATACCTCGTCTGCTTCGGTGCTGCTTGCCTTTAATGAAGCCGTTCGTGATGGACGCATTAAACGCGGACAAGTCATTTTGCTTGAAGCCTTTGGTGCCGGGTTTACCTGGGGTTCAGCATTAATTAAATACTAACTAAAGCGTTTTTGAAAATGAACAAGCAAATGAAAAGTTTGGCTTTTGTTTTTCCGGGTCAGGGCTCCCAGTCGCTGGGTATGTTGTCAGATTTGGCGGACAGTCATGACGAAGTAAAACAAATCTTTGGTCGAGCATCCGAGGTTCTGGGAAAGGATTTATGGGCTATCGTTACGAAGGGGCCGGAAGAAGATCTTAATCAAACCCAAAATACACAGCCTGCCATGTTGGCGGCCGGAGTCGCTGTTTGGGAGGTGTGGTGTAAGCATAGCATTATTCGACCAGACTGGATGGCAGGTCATAGTCTTGGTGAATATACGGCGCTGGTTTGTTCGGATGCCTTGTCTTTTGAAGACGGCATCAAGTTGGTTGCTGAAAGGGGGCGATTAATGCAAGAGGCGGTGCCAGCTGGTGTTGGGTCAATGGCGGCAGTTTTGGGGCTTGAAGATCACCAGGTTGTTGCTATTTGTGCCCAAGTCGCTGAAAATGAAGTGGTCTCGGCGGTTAATTTTAATGCACCGGGTCAAGTGGTTATTGCCGGTAATCTGGCGGCGGTTGAACGGGCAATGCATGCAGCAAAAGAAGTGGGTGCCAAACGTGCCTTATTGTTGCCGGTTAGTGTGCCTTCTCATTGTGCCTTGATGCAATCAGCGGCTGAAAAACTGGATCGCTATCTGCTCAATACAGTGATTGATAAACCAAAAATGACGCTGATACATAATGTAGATGTTGCCTCTCATGGTGAGCCTGAAAAGATTCGCCATGCGTTAAAAGAGCAGCTTTATAAACCAGTGCGCTGGGTCGATACCATTAAGTTTATGCATGATGAAGGTGTTACCCGCTTTGTTGAATGCGGCCCGGGCAAGGTACTGATTGGGTTAAACAAGCGTATCGCCAAAGATGCAGAGCATCTTTCCATCTATAATTCTGAGACGTTAAACAAGGTGTTGGAGCAATTCAATGACTAAGCAAATAGCTTTAGTAACAGGTGCCAGTCGTGGCATTGGCAGGGCCATTGCCGAAAGATTGGCTGATGACGGATTTTTTGTTGTTGGCACCGCGACATCGGACGCTGGCGCTGATTCAATTTCCGTTTATTTGGGTGAAAAGGGTCGGGGTATTAAGCTTGACGTGTCTGATGTCGGCTCCATTGCGGAAGTGATGAAAGCAATTAACGACGAGTTTGGTACGCCGACAATATTGGTCAATAATGCAGGTATTACGAGGGATAATTTGTTGATGCGGATGAAGGATGATGAGTGGGATGACATTATCAACACCAATTTAACGTCTGTTTTTCGGATGAGCAAGGCAGTATTGCGCGGTATGATGAAAGCTAAAACAGGGCGTATTATTAATATTTCCTCCGTGGTTGGCTTTACGGGTAATGCAGGGCAGGCCAATTATGCTGCCGCCAAAGCGGGTATGGTTGGTTTTGCCAAGTCAATGGCGAAGGAAGTCGGTTCACGCAATATTACCGTTAATACCGTCGCGCCTGGATTTATTGATACGGATATGACCCGGGAATTGAGTGATGATATTAAAAATGCCTTATTGGCATCCATTCCCTTGTCCCGTTTAGGCGAGGCAAAAGAAATTGCTCACACAGTTGCCTTTCTTGCTTCGGCAGGTGCAGGTTATATCACAGGTGAAACCCTGCATGTCAATGGTGGGATGTTTATGCCTTAATTTGGTGACATTGTTGTAATATTAAGTATAATTGCGAAACCGTCTGGATTTGCCGGAGACGGGAATTCAGTCAAAACTAATAACAATACCAATGTAAGTTTCTTAAGATAGAGAAAATTGCGTTGTTTGAGGATAATAATTATGAGTAACATTGAAGAACGAGTAAAAAAGATTGTAGCAGAGCAATTAGGTGTTAAAGAAGATATCGCTATCGATGCTTCATTTGTAGATGACCTCGGTGCCGATTCTCTGGATACAGTTGAACTCGTTATGGCTCTTGAAGAAGAATTTGAATGCGAAATTCCAGACGATGAAGCTGAAAAAATCACTACTGTTCAGCAAGCAATCGATTACGTGAGCAAAAACGCGTAACACTGATTTCCAGTGGATGAGCACATTGTTCATTCACTGGTTAGCTGTTTGTAAATAACGTGCACAAAATGTACGCAATTATCCTGTAACACACCGGATTATTAAAATATAAATTGTTCACGTTGTTTAACAACGGTCTTTAAGTCACTACCCCTTCATTTTTATCTTCCCCTTATCTTACGGTACATTACATTGAGCAAACGTCGAGTTGTAATAACTGGATTGGGTGCAGTTACCTGCTTAGCCAACACTGTCTCAGAAACTTGGGATGGCATTATTAACGGTAAAAGCGGCATCAGTCCAATTGATTCTTTTGATATTTCTGCATTTGCCAGCACTTTTGGCGGAGTCATAAGAAATTTTGATATTAGCCAATATATTTCCGACAAAGATGCCAAGCGGATGGACGCTTTTATCCATTACGGTATGGCGGCAGGTTCTCAAGCCATTGAAGATTCCGGACTTGAAATCACCGAAGCCAATGCAGAACGGATTGGCGTAGCGGTCGGCTCAGGCATAGGCGGCATTACCGGTATTGAAGAATGTTATGCAACTTATGAGAAAAGCGGCCCTCGTCGCATTTCGCCATTCTTTGTTCCAGGCAACATTATTAATATGATTTCAGGTAACCTTTCAATCAAATACGGATTAAAAGGCCCTAACTTTGCCATTGTGACTGCCTGTGCAGCCGGCACGCATAATATTGGCGATGCCGCACGGAAGATAATATATGGCGATGCCGATGTGATGATTGCCGGTGGCGCAGAGCGCTGTACAACATCACCAACGGCAATGGGTGGTTTTGCTTCAGCCAAGGCCTTGTCACGTCGTAATGATGATCCTCAAGCTGCCAGTCGTCCTTGGGATCGCGATCGTGATGGCTTTGTATTAAGCGATGGTGCGGGTGTTGTGGTGCTTGAAGAGCTGGAGCATGCCAAAGCCCGAGGCGCAAAAATTTATGCCGAATTAGTCGGCTATGGTATGAGTGCTGACGCCTATCATATGACGACACCTTCTGCTGGTGGTGAAGGTGCAGCGCGGTGCATGAGAAATGCCTTACGTGATGCCGGTTTAAATGCTGACAGTGTTGACTACATTAATGCGCATGGCACCTCAACGCCGGCCGGTGATTTAGGTGAAACCCATGCGATGAAAGCGGCATTGGGCGATCATGCCTATAACGTAGCAATCAGTTCTACAAAATCCATGCTGGGTCACATGTTAGGTGCCGCCGGAGGTATTGAAGCCGTGATTACTGCATTAAGCATTAAAGATCAAATTGCACCGGCAACCATCAATCTCGAAAATCAAGACCCTGAGTGCGATCTTGATTTTGTCCCAAACACGGCAAGAAATATGAAAATTGATGTGGCCATGTCCAATTCATTTGGTTTTGGCGGCACTAATGGTTCTCTGGTTTTTAAACGGTACGAGTAGGGTAAAGGCGCACGTATTGCGTCTCTACGAATGATACTGGTTAATGGTGAATGCAGGGAGCATATTGAAATATCCGACAGGGGTTTTCAATACGGTGATGGATTATTTGAAACAATAGCCGTGATCAACGGGCAGCCTGTTTTTCTTGATCGGCATATCGATCGATTAAATGCTGGTTGCCGGCGGCTTTACATCCCTTTTCCGGGTACTGAGCTGCTTGCCTTTGAGGCTCAAAAAATTTCCGAACATTCAAGTAATGCCGTCCTTAAGTTGATACTCACTCGCGGTTCTGGCGGGCGAGGTTATCGTCAACCTGACGTGATTCAGGCTACCCGCGTATTAAGTTTACATCCATTTCCTGATTATCCAGGCAGCTATAAAGAGCAGGGGATAGTCGCCCGTTTTTGTGATACCCGTTTGGGATTAAATCCGGCATTGGCAGGTATTAAACATCTTAACAGGCTTGAACAAATACTGGCGAGGGCGGAATGGACTGATCCCGCAATTCAGGAAGGTATTATGCTGGATATTAACGGGCATGTTATTGAGGGAACAATGACTAATCTTTTCTATGTTAAAAATCACACTCTTTATACTTCAGTACTGACGTTTTCCGGTGTTGCAGGGATTATTCGCGGTATTTTAATGGCGACATCTTCTGAACAGGGTATTTTTGCGCTAGAGCATATATTTACTCAAGATGAGCTGTTATCGGCCGATGAAGTCTTTGTCTGTAATTCGATTGTAGGTATTTGGCCTGTCAGACAAATCGAAAATATCCGCTTTCCGGTAGGCGAAATAACGCGTCAATTACAAAACTGTCTCGCTCACTTTCAAAATGAGGCAGCCAGTGGTGGCCTTTAAAATTATTGCGGGTGTATTGCTTGCGTTAATTATTGTCAGTGGTTGGGTGTGGCGAGACTTTAAACGCGCCTTAATCACGCCGGCAGTGGTGGGTAAGCCGGTTGTTATAGAAATCAATAAAGGTGACTCGTTTAATCAGATTACCGATAAGCTGTTAGCCCAAAACGTAGACGTTAAACCGCTCTGGTTTAAAGTGCTTGCTGTTTCCGAAAAAGCGGTTAAAAAACTTAAAACCGGAGAATACGAGTTAGCCACCGGTTTAACCCTGCCTGAAATATTAGCTGTGTTTGTGCAAGGAAAAACCAAACAGTATGCAATTACTTTTCCGGAAGGTTGGAGTTTTAAAGAAATATTGTTGGAGATTAAGAATAATCCTAATCTTGAACATGCCTTGCAGCAAGTTGATTATAACGGGTTAATGTTTCAGTTGGGTGCTGACGTAAAGCAACCGGAAGGCTTGTTTTTTCCTGACACTTATTTTTTTG
>CAIUYS010000226.1 GCA_903903365.1 uncultured Methylococcaceae bacterium | reverse complement strand
GGCATAACTTTAACTGAGGCTTTATCTTTGGTGATGGTTGAACGCTATCTAAGCCAATCTTTGCCGGTATTGCTGACCCGGTCACTGCATGACATTTTTACTAAAGCGCATCATACTTTGGAGTTACACAAAAAAAGCCAGATTACCCATTGGCCGGATAAGTTTTGTGTTGTGCAACCTGCTCAACCTTTGATTGCTCCGGAACTTAAGCATGACATATTGATGCTTGTGCATGAGGCGTTATTAAATGAAAAACAGTTGCAGGTAACTTATCTGGCCACTATGCGGGCCGATGCCAAATTAAAAGAATACCGCTTGCATCCGCAGGGTTTAATTCAGCGCGGCCCGGTGACTTATCTGGCAGCAATGACCAATGATTATGAAGACGTGTATTTATACGCGTTACATAGAATGCAATCTGCGCAAGCTCTGGAACAAGATTGCCGTCATAGTCCGGCGTTTAATCTGGCTGATTTTGCCGAGAAAAAAGGCCACTTTGGTTCTGCTGTGGCTATCCATTTTAAAGCGCGGATTTGTGACCATCTGGCCTTGATGCTGGAGGAAACGCGTTTAAGCGAAAACCAAATCATAAGCCCGGTTAATGAGTCAGGATTTCGGGAAATTACGGCTGATCTTTCTCATACCTGGCAATTGCGTTGGTGGATTTTAGGCGAAGGTGATCGTATTGAAGTGCTTGAACCTGAGGAATTTAGACAACAAATCGCGCAATCCTTGTCGAGATGTTATCAACAGTATGTTAAGGTGGGTTAAATTGGTTGGTTTAGATCGTGACTTAAATAAAAACCCGGCAGGGCAAGATGTTGGAAACGGCTGTTTATTCTACCCAGATGCAAGACCGTATCAATGACCCTGATTTAAAATACCGTACGAACGTTATCCTGTGGCGTGCCACACATAAACGTTGTGTCAATCACCGTTGAAAATTTACCAGTTGTCAGAAAACGAATAATTCTGCTTCACACAACCAGAGCGCTGCTGCAAACCGATACCTTGGGCAACCGGACTTTTGTAGCGTTTATTTAAATGTACCCATTGTTTAAGATATGCCTTACCTCAAAATTACCCTGCTGTTACTTTATACACTTTATACCGGTATCCTTAATGCCGCTGCATTGCCTTCTGGTTTTGTTTATCTAACCGATGTAGTACCGACTATAGTGCTGGATATACGCTACGCCAAGACAGAGAATTTCATCGGCATGCCTATCGACGGCTATATCAATCCAATAGCCATTACAACCAAGAAAGCCGCTATAGCGCTTAATCATGCACAAACTGATTTTAGGCGTTTCGGATTCAGCTTGAAAGTATTTGATGCTTACCGACCGCAACGTGCAGTTGATCATTTTGTGCGCTGGGCTAAAGATTTAAAGGATGTTCGTAAGCAAGCCGAATATTATCCTCAGGTTGCCAAACAGGACTTGTTCCGGGAAGATTATATTGCCTCAAAATCAGGACATTCGCGCGGCAGCACGCTGGATGTTACTTTAGTTTCCTTTGATGCTAAAGGCTTGGCACAAGAGTTGGATATGGGAACACATTTCGATTATTTTGATCCTCGTTCCTGGCCAGAATATTCTGATCTAACTGTCATGCAACGAGCCAACAGGATGTTATTACAAACAGTGATGGAAAAACATGGCTTTAAACCTTACCCAAAGGAGTGGTGGCATTTCACCTTGAAACAAGAGCCATACCCCAATACCTATTTCAATTTTAACGTAGAATGAGAATAAACCACTTGGGTAGTAAATGGACCAGATAAAGCCCCGAACTTTATCTTGTAAGACAAGTTTACCGCCTGTGAAAAGTTAAGGATCATTAAGGAGAAAAAGGGCTATTAATCCATTTTGTGTTTTTAGCGATCAAAGAAAATTGAATGGCCTACTGCTTTGGGTCGGGTATTGACGCAAGCGTTTCCAAACAACTGCTGTTGATGATCACGAACACCTCACGTCCAACAACGACCAGATGGTTACGATCAATCAACGTCTGCAATATCAGCGATTGCTGACCTTTAGCTATTTTCATTAAACTGTATTAGTTTTTGTGCACTTTCCGAGCCACAGATGGGAAGTCCTTTACGATCAATTAAACCAATTTGAAAAAGCACACTCGCTTGATCCCAGTAGATATGCTCATGGGTTATTTTCTTGTCTTTAATCCCTGCAATAACAACTACGCCAATCTCGACTTTTTTGCCTGTTGGTGCAATCTCGGGAAGCATACAATCAACCATTGTGGTGTGTGTGAACTTAATGACAAGCTCATCTACTATTTGATGACTGCCAACAGTTATTGATACTCGCTGCATAATGACATCGGGTGGAAAAAACTTCCCTACTAAATGATTTTTATAGAAATTTTTAACACCTTCATAGCCATTTCCACCCATCATACTGGGAACATGCAAAAGATGAGGATTATCGATCATTGTTGCCATAGTGGTCTCTAAGTCACCTTGTAACTCAGCATTCACATGCTGTTCTAAAAGATTAATCATTTCTAACTCGGCTTCTGAGTATTCTGTTTTCATAGTCAATTTTTAAATTGTAGTTATTTTTAAGGATTAATAAGTATGTCTAATTAGTTAGTTACAATGCCGGAGGCTACTGCGACTAATAGAAAGAAGGTCGATACTTTCAATTGAGGTGCAATTAAAATTCAAAAAATAGTAATATGATCAATATGGCATTGATTCTTTCCGCCTTTAATGATTGTAGTCGATTCAAAAAGCAATTGCTGATTGCATGGCTTCCAGAGTAGATATTTAGTCATGACCACGGATGTTAAAAAATTATTCAACCATTGCTTTACAGCAGAGTACCCTACGCCAGGCAGGCAACCTTCTTCAATCCTGCTTTGTCTGGTTGATGCCATTCCGTACTGCCCGTTATCTGCAAGTTATATTGTTCCGCCCAGTAAAGGCATCTTAATTTGGATGATGAAATCGCACTAATTAAATAAGTGTTACAAATCTATTGTCCTTCTTCAATTCCGATAAATATCGACTACACTGATGACTTGAATCTACGAATTGTTGCATGGAACAAATAAACCAATCTACTCGGGAAAATATAATGAGAAAAATACTATTATTGATGGGCTTTTCCGTAGTGATGTTGACATCATTGCCTGGTCAAGCAAGAGTTTTTGTTGCTGAACCTGGTGTAGTGGTTGTTGCTCCTCGTCCAACTGCTGTTTATGTTGAACCTCGTCTAGCGCCTGTTATTGTCGCCCCTGCTGCTCCAGTCGTTGTAGCTCCTCGTCCAGCTGCTGTTTATGTCGCCCCTGTCGCTCCTGCTACAGCCTATGTTGAACCTCGTCCTGTTATTGTCGGTGGTCCGGTTGTTCGACGATGGGTTCGCTAAAATTTTGATACGAAGCGATAGCGAAGTGAAGATTTTTAGTCGCCGATAGCCAGAGTGCCTGTGTTTTCATGAAGTGAAAACACAGGCTTTACGAAACGGCGTAAGTCTCTGTAATTGAACATAACAGTAACTAGCGGCAAATAAATGAGTTTTAGCTGCCTGCTTACCCTGTACTTGAAACCTTTCGATATTACAAACCTTGTTGATGGCACTTTAATATTGTTCAATTTACCAATGTTTATCATTTTCAAGATCAAATGCTTGACGATCAAACTGGCTTAGTTCTTCTTTGAGCAGATAAACCACATAATGGCGCAACTGGTTTTTTAGCTGTGTCAGAAAAAGTTTAACCTTCCCATAGTCCTTCAGCTATACAATCAAGCCATTTCCTGGAATATGGCGGTTTTTTTCACACTTAGATTATAGAGATAGTTATGTCATTAAATTACTTTATCAAATTAGCTGGAACGTGCACTATAGTTTTATTGATGGCTGGTTGTGCCAAGACCAATATTCAGAAAACATCCGAATTCGATATGTCTGGCATGCCGAAACCCACTGCAGTTCTAATTTATAATTTTTCTATCAATCCACAAGCTGTCCAGCAAAATTCCAGTCCTTTATCGAGGATTGCGAGAAGCTTTGAAAATGATAATGAGACGGTAGAAAAACTCAAATTGGGTAATGAAGTCGCTGAAGCAATGACAAAAGAACTTACCCAGAAAATACTTGAAATGGGCTTAAATCCCCAACGGGCCGATCAAAACTCACCGATTGTGCCTGGTTCAATCCTGATTACTGGACAAATAGTCAAAATTGACGAAGGTAACAGTATTCGTAGAAACGTTATTGGCTTTGGTGCCGGACAATCTTCATTGGACGCCACGATCAGTGTATTAGCGCCCTCATCCTCGGGGAATAAAGAATTAATTACCTTTAATGCCCATGGTGATAGTGGTGAAAAACCCGGCGCTTTGGTAATGGGGCCGGCTGGTGCGGCCGCTGGTGCCGGAGCCGCAGCAACAGCGGCTGTTAATGTCGCGAAGGGTGCCGCTAACGCTTATAAATCAGCCTCTGCAACACAGGCAGCAGATATAGCCGAAAAGATAGCAACAGAGTTAGCCCAGTATTTTGCTAAAGAAGGTTGGATTGATTCTGATTTGGCAAAAAAATGATTTTTTGGTTGGACTTCATTCGTTGCTTGGCTTATAGCACCTAAACTAACAAGATATAAGCACGCAAAATATTTTCAAGCCATGGTCTGGCACATGCT
>CAIUYS010000225.1 GCA_903903365.1 uncultured Methylococcaceae bacterium | reverse complement strand
GTGACTGGAGTTCAGACGTGTGCTCTCCGATCTGGATTAACACGTGCTAAAGCAGAAGGGAAGATTCTGGGTAGACCATCTAAAACAAACAAAATTCAGAGAACTGAGATAATTAGCAAGTTGCAAACGGGTGAATCTGTTAGCGCAGTGGCTAGAGAATATAAAGTGTCCAGAGCAAACATTATTGGAATCCGAGATAATGCTCTAAATAAAGACTGACTTGAAGTATATATCTCAAAATGAAGAATCTAGTTCTTCATAGTTTACTTTTCCATTCTTCTGCAACTTGTGCGATAACTTCATTTAGCAAACTTGGACGAATATGTAATGATGTTTGTTCTGGAATAGCAGCTAATAAAGCTAATACTTCAGATGGATGGCGTAACTGTTGGCGAACAGATCGGATTAACAATCCTAATGTGCCGTGTGTAGCGATATTCATACTTTTAGCGGCTAGTCGTGCTGCAGTATCATCCGTTATTAATAAATTAACTGAATGAGTCAAACAAAGCTCTAAAGCTTCTCTCTCACCATGATGCAATGTATAAAGTGCGGCTATAGCCTTAACTTTATCTGAGGCTGGTGGCGTGGATTGTCTTATCAAATTAACATTTAACTGTAGTAATGCTTGTGGTCGATGCTGCTGCACCTCAAGCCAAACAGCATTTGGCACCAACACAGCTGCGTAATCGCTCAGAACATCCAGTGCCGAAAGCTCATCTAAATGTATTAAAGGCCCTGCATCAGCGATAATCAACAAATGATTAGTCTTCGCCATGCAATCCCCATTTAACATCCTCTTTGATATAAGACTCAGTTAACACATCTTGATGGGACTCTAGATACCTACGCAAAGCTTCATTAACTACTTCCTGTAAGTTACTAGCCCATCCCTGCTGCACAAGTGTTTGCGCTTGTTGCCATAGTTGATTTGGAATTTCAGCATTTAGTGTATTGTTCATAATCTGTTGAATCCTTTAGTTTTATAATACTTTAGGGCTATGTCTTGTGCCGTGTAAATAAAGCATCAATTTGATCATCGGAACAATCATCAACTTCACACAATTTCTAAAAGAATGAATATTCTTATGTTGCAGCAAATTTTCAGCCCGAATCTTCACTAAGAAGGCTATCATCTGAAGTAATGGTATTTATTTATATTTCTATAATGATCAATCACATAGTGAACATAGTAGCATTAGAATTGGATTTTGGAATATTATTTAAATTTTCTAAGCAATAATGCTCTTACTTCAGTGCTTAGTACAGAAATTGTCAATGTAGTTGTCGACTATAGGGAGTGGCGCTATTGAAGTAATACGAGACGCCATAACAAACTTTACCTGTGTAAATTGGTGTGATAAACTAACGCAAAATACAAACATAACCCATTGATTTAAATAATGAATAACTTTACCATTTATACTAGTACAGAGTCCTCTTCTCGGTACCAAATGAGTATACAACAAGACGCAAAGAAGAACAAACAAAAGCAAAAACCCGCAAGTTGCAAAGCTTGGCGGGTTTTTTATTGTCCAACGAAAACCGGTAATCCAGAGCAATTTATGGGGCACCCATTTTAGTCAGGACAAAATACCAAAGTTTACTATAAGCCTCCCCCATTTTTTCGCGCGTAAAAACGGGCAGCAGCTGTACACCCCTAAAAAGGGAGCCGAGCGAGCGAGCGGGCAATCAAGAAAATCACAAGCCTGTTTCCTGACTTCATCTGGATAATGCAACTTTGCAAGGCCTGATCCTCTTGTTTTCAGTGACAGGATGGGTAGAGCAGCGCGAAACCCATCACATCAAGAATCAATTATGATGGGTTTCGGCTATCGCCTCTACCCATCCTACGCGCTGAACTGGGTTACCAAGCTGGATCTTGCGAACCAACCAGCGAAACCACGATAATTCGGTGCATGACGTTTCGCTTATACACCCGCTATTTTAACGAGGAAATACCGGACATGAAAAGATGTGCCGAACAATTGATACTGTTATATATTTTTAAAATAATCACTTTCAATTATCCCCGTCCCAATAAAAGACTTAATAGCATCGCCATCTTTGCTTAGAGTCTTTTGCAGATACTCTCTTAGCAAAGCCGCATCTTCAGGAAATTGTTTGGAACCATCCCATTCATCACTTATACGTTTTGCTATTGCAGCAGCCCATTTTATCCGTTCATTTTTATTCATAGCAATTGCACTCCTTAAAGGCCAACACGGATTCG
>CAIUYS010000224.1 GCA_903903365.1 uncultured Methylococcaceae bacterium | reverse complement strand
GTAACATTGTCAATGTACCGCTGACAGCCGGTGATACCGGTATCGAATTCAAAAACAAATACAACGCTATTATTTTACCCGCACTGAGAAATTTCAAGCCCCAATTACTGCTGGTTTCAGCTGGCTTCGATGCCCATAAAGACGATCCGTTAGCCTCAATTATGCTGGTAGAAGAGGATTTTTGTTGGCTTACCCAGGAATTAATGGACATTGCTGACTGCTATTGTGATGGCAGAATGATATCCGTATTGGAAGGGGGTTATAACCTCAAGGCGCTAGCGGCCAGTGTTGCCATTCATGTTAAAACCTTGCTGGGTAGTTAGCCTGTAAAAACCATTTTACCCACGAAAAATACGAAATGAATCAGTGGTAGGGTGCGCATCGCGCACCTAAAATCGCATCCACTAAACAATTTTATTTGCACCAAGATCTATTATTGTTTTCTATCGGGTGCCTATTGGGTTTCTACTCTGGCATGGTTGTGGTGCGCGATGCGCACCCTACTCGGCTGAATTAAGTACGTAGGGCGCGCCGTGCGCGCCTTATTTTTCAAGGCGCGCACGGCACGCCCTACAGAAAATAATGTCGTTTAATCAATGAAGGTCTATATTACTTTGGTGGAGTAACTGTTTTTTAGAATTATCGGGGGGAGGTGGTAAGGTTTGGAGGGTCACCGACAGACATTCCCATGCAGAGGCATGGGAATGCTTTACAACAGAAGGGGTAAAATCAAGGTTAAAAATCTATCTCCTGGATTTATTTTTTCATCAGTTTGCTACGCGCAATTTCAACAAGCTTCAGTGCATAATCCATAAGCGGGCGACGTTTCACGACGACCGTATAGCCCAATAATCCCATGACCAAGCCATAAAACAATTTCCCGAATGCTGACGAGCTTTCTTGTTGATTGGCAAATACGGCATCCGAGGCTTTTACAACGACAGTTTGCACCGCTACTTTAGAAGGCGTAACTTCTGCTTTCAGATCAGGCAAACCCAAACTGCGAAAAGTGTCATAATCTTGCCAGATAGGATATTTTCCTTGCCATAAGGATTTGGAAAAATAAGGTGCCAAGCTCATGCCGTGTGCCAAAGGAATACCTCTCTCATCAATAAAGCCTTTATAGACAACCAGGCTAATATCACCGCCTTCGCCATGTCCATCGGTGGTAAATGATTTTTCAACGTGGTCATGGAACATCCAGATACCTTGTCCAAAGCTGTTTAAACCATCATCTACACCGCTTAATTCCAAATCCAGACGTTGAGCCGGAACCATGCCATGAACGTCGCGTTGGATATAGGAACCCGGGCCATTATCAACGCCATCATAATGGGTGGCTGTCGGTTTGTGTCCATGGATATGCATAGCGAAGGTTTCGGTATGACCGTTCAAAACACGCAACTTTACCTTTTGATTTTCTTCCATGTGAATCAACGATTCCCTCAAGGTATAAGGGAAAGAACGACCATTGAGCATAAAATAGTCATCGGTGGCATCGGTGATGTCATATTCCATGTTCATGTGCTTGGCAATCAGACGCGGATCATTTGCTGATCTGGCAACCAGTTCATGCAATTCTTTATCTGCCGATTGGTAATGCAAATCATATTCGCGTGCATATTTTTCAAGCACCGCTACCGAAGGATGACGAACTTGTCCGGCACCGACATTAAGCGTTTGCGGCCAATTGTTGGGGCGGTTTTCTTCAACCACAAAAATACCCTGCAAGCCCATCGGGATATGGGTATGCGGTTGAACATGGCAATGGTAATACATGGTGCCCGGTTGTCGCGGCTTGATAACGTAGGTTTTACTTTGGCCAGGCATGGTGTCCATGTTGCTGGTTTGCCCAACACCATCATTACCCGTACCGCTCATATCCATAAAAGGATGATCTATACCATGCAAGTGGATGGAATGCGGTAAATAATGCGTGTTTTCTAAAACGATCCAAACCACGTCATCCTGTTCGACACGAATAACCGGAGATGGTACGCGCAACAAAGGATTGGCTTCCAGCTCGTAAAGGCTTTTAGTCGACATGTCACGGGTTTTGGGTGCATAAACCCAAAACGTCGGTTGTATGCCGGGTGAAATATCAAAAGTGGTAGTGGGTGTTTTTATATCCGGCGAATGACCGTTTAGCTCAACCACTTCCAGTTTGATAATGATTTTATCAGGGTCTCCGTCACCGTCGGTATCGTCAGACATTGTAACGGCGTCAGCGGCCAGTTGCGTTGCCATCAGGGTTTCCATTGAAACGCCATTGGTACCTTTAACAAAGGCGGCAATATCAGCAGGATTGTCGGGGTTACAGAGCTTGGATTCTTGTATGGTCACGCCATCAATAACCTGTTCTTTGCGCCATGCCGGATCAGTAAACTCAGAACAGACTTCTTCAACCGGGCCTAAATCAACCTTGGCTGAAGGTGGCAAATCAGTGGCAGCCTGGCTCCAGGCATGCATAAGGAGCAATGCTGCACCCCCGGTAAAGGTAATAAGTTTTTTACGCATACAACGACCTCAGAAAAACACACGATTTAAAAATGAAACGCCGACCAAAAGACGGTAGGATTATTATCCTTATCATTTTAACCCAATAGTTGGATTAAGTCTTATTTGACTACTGAATAAAAAAAAGCAACAACATTATAATCTTGTGGCGCGTTTGGTAACAATTTAACAATACTCATCAAGCCCACCCATAAACATGGAAAAATCATTTCGTGGATAAGCCGGACATCATAAAAAAATTAGACCTTGTTTTCAAAAAAACTTTACACTATTTAAATACCAAGCCATGGCAATCACCCGAATGGCGGACAGGTTTTCGAATGAACTGACTATTCATTCACTTTTTTGTGGTGAACTTAATATATAAACATAACACTTATTGTGAAAAACAAAACCCCCTTTTATGTAGTCGGTATCGACTTGGGCACAACCCATACGGTTGTCGCCTACAGTGACGCTCAAAAAACGCCTCAGGAAATACAACTGTTAGCCATTGAACAGTTGATTGCACCAGGGCAAGTCGCAGCCAGACCGTTGTTGCCGTCGGTGCGTTATCATCCGGCACCGGGTGAGCTATCGGCTGCTGATATTGCTTTCCCCAGTTACCGTACAGATGCGTTGTCTTCAGATGAAGCGCCGGTTATTGGTGAGGCCGCACGGTTATTAGGCGCAAAATCCAAAGGGCGCTTTGTTACCAGTGCTAAAAGCTGGCTATCACATCCTTCTGTCGATCACAGCGCCGAAATTTTACCGTGGGGCAGCAGCGATGAAGTTAGCAAAGTTTCACCTATTGATGCCAGTGCCAGTTATCTGGCGCATATTCGTACCGTATGGGGACACAAGTTTCCTGATGCGCCTTTGGAACAACAGGATATTGTTATTACCGTCCCCGCTTCCTTTGATGAAGCCGCACGTTCACTGACGCTGGAAGCCGCCAGAGTTGCCGGACTGACCCAAGTTAGATTGCTGGAAGAGCCACAAGCCGTATGTTACGACTGGTTACGGCGCAATACGGATACGCTTGAACAGGCCTTGGCTAATGTACATTTATTGCTGGTGTGTGATGTCGGTGGTGGCACCACCGATTTAACGCTGATTAAAGTAGAGCGAGGCGAGTATGAGCCTAAACTGACCCGTATCGGCGTCGGTGATCATCTCATGTTGGGCGGTGACAACATTGATCTGGCCTTGGCTCATTTGGCTGAAAGCCGACTGCTTGAGGGAGAAAAACGCTTGTCTGCCGCTGACTTGTCACAACTCATCGAGCAATGCCGACTGGCCAAAGAGCGCCTGCTGGCCGGTGATGCACCGGAGCAGACCACCGTTACTTTGCTGGGTGGCGGTTCAAAATTAATTGGCAGTTCCCGTTCAGTGGTATTCACCCGCGAAGAAGTCAGAGCCCTGACCCTCGATGGATTTTTCCCTTTATCAACACTGGATGAACTCCCCGACAGAAAGCGAAGCGGGGTGGTTGAATTTGGACTTCCTTATGCCGCAGAACCTGCCATCAGCAAGCATATCGCAGCGTTTTTAAAGTTGCACGCAGCAGCTTCCAGTGACGCGTTAAAAGGGGAGGGCAGGGTGCCTGATGCGCTGTTACTTAACGGCGGTGTGTTTCGTAGTCAACCCATTACCCAACGACTGGTGACGTTGCTTAATTCATGGAGCACCAAACCACCTGTTTTGCTGGAAAATAAACACCCCGAACTGGCCGTTGCCTTCGGGGCGGTCAGTTACGCCATCGCCAGGCGCGATAAAAAACTTAAAATTGGCGGCGGCGCAGCACGTAGTTATTTTTTGTTGGTTGATACCGATAATTCAACTGAGCAGCAAGGCATCTGTATTTTGCCCAGAGGCAGTGAAGAAGGCGATGAAGTCATCTTAAAAAATCGACAATTTGCCCTAAGATTGGGCATGCCCGTGCGTTTTCACTTGGCCTCAACAACCGGTGATGCGGAATATAAATCCGGTGATGTCACTGAAATAACCGAACTGTTTCATTCTTTGCCGCCGTTGGCAGTGGCTTTTGAAGGCGATGAGACTAAACCCAATGCTGAAGCCGTTGTGCAGTTAGCCGTTACACAAACGGAAGTGGGCACCCTTAAAATTCAGTGCGTGTCCGTTGAAAACCCCGAGCAACGCTGGAATGTTGAATTTCAAATCAGAAAGAAAGGCGTGGCGGGATTACACTTGGATGCGGCATTGCCGCCCCAATTTAAGGGGGCGGTAGAAAATATACACCGTATTTTTGGCTCAAAATCCCGACAGATCGATCCTAAATCCGTAAAGAATCTACGTGCTGATTTGGAAAAACAATTGGGAAGTGCGCGTACTGAATGGGAAACGCCTTTGCTAAGGGCGTTGTTTAGCACCTTGCTGG
>CAIUYS010000223.1 GCA_903903365.1 uncultured Methylococcaceae bacterium | reverse complement strand
CCAACACTTCAAGATATAAAAAGCTCATAACGCTGCCTTTTTTAATGATTTCCGAGACCTCTTCGCCCTGTTCTTCATCTTCAAATAAAGTCGCCAAACTGTCCACGATAACAAATAAAATAACGCCTGCGACACCGGCAACCAAGGCATCTAAACGAATCTCCTCGGGAAGCCAGTTCTGGCTAACCAACAACAGACCCAACGCCAGAATAATTTCAATCGATTCAAGTTTTCCGAATGACGCCAATTTTTTTTCCAGATAGCCCAACCAATGTAATTCACGGCCTTCATCAAAGATGAACGAGAAAAATACCATCAACAAAAACATCCCGCCGAAAGCCGCAATTTGTACATGCGATTCGTTTAAATGTTGTGCATAGGTATTGGGGTCATGCAGCGCCATATTGGCTACGCCATAAAAATCAATACCGGTAGCGACGGCAACGATTAAAATAGGAAACAGCAAGCGCATACCAAATACGGCAATTAAAATCCCCCACGTTAAAAAGTACTGTTGCCAACGCGCATCCATGCGCTTTAAGATGGATGCATTCACAACGGCGTTATCAAATGATAAACTCACCTCAAGAACTCCCAGAATAAGGGCGATAAACGCGCCCATTATTCCACCCCAATAAAGGGCTATAGCCAAACAAATGGCTGTAATGATAAAAGAAAGACGAAAATGCTGCATAAAATACCTGTTTGATTAGTGTTTTTGTTGTGCAACTATAAGACTATTTAACCGAAAATCAACCTAATGAATGATAATGACGCTTTTTTTACCGCTGCGCAGCAATTGATTGATGCCGGACGTTTTATTGACAGTAAAGGCTGGGTTCCTGCAACCAGCGGCAATTTTTCCGCGCGACTGACTGATGGCAGCATTGCGATTACCGTTTCCGGCAAACATAAGGGCCGGTTAAAATTAGAAGATATCATGCTGATTGATGCCGAAGCCAATGCGTTGGATGGTAAAAAACCATCCGCAGAAACGGTACTGCATACGGCATTATACAAGCGTTTTCCTGATATTCAGTCGATATTGCATCCACATTCGCTTAATGCTACGTTGATATCAAGAATTTTTAAATCTGAAATCGTTTTGGAAAATTATGAGCTATTAAAAGCGCTGCGGGGTACTACGACACATGAAGCCCAAGTTGTAGTGCCGATTTTTGCCAATGACCAAAATATTCCCCGTTTGGCGGAAGTGGTTGATCAGTATCTCAATAACAACGCCACCTGCTGCGCCTATATTATTGCCGGACATGGACTCTATACCTGGGGCAGTTCGATACAGGAAACCCTGCGTCATCTTGAGGCGCTGGACTTTTTATTTGATTGTGAACTACGACTGCATGGAGTCAAAAACCAATGAGCGCATTAACTATTTACCCGGATAACCAGCCCGAATACGGCGAACAATACACCGATTTTACCGCCATCCAACAGCAGCTGAAAAATATAGGCGTTCAGTTTGAACGTTGGGAAGCCACGTTTACACTGGCAACGGATGCCGATCAGGCATCGGTACTTGACGCTTACGCAAGCTCCATAGACAAATTAAGGCATCAGTGCAATTTTCAATCCGTTGATGTGATGAAATTAACGTCGGATAATCCTGAAAAAGCCGCCTTTAGACAAAAGTTTTTGGCCGAACACATTCACGATGATTTTGAAGTACGCTTTTTTGTCGAAGGCCGTGGACTGTTTTATTTACATGTTGCGGATAAAGTCTATGCCGTATTATGTGAGCAAGGCGACTTAATCAGCGTACCGGCCAACACGACGCACTGGTTTGATATGGGTGAAAATCCGGAATTTACCTGCATACGTCTGTTTACCACGCCCGATGGCTGGGTCGCTAATTTTACCGGCAGCGAAATTGCCAAAGCATTTCCAACCTTAGACCAATATGTTGCCGAACTCTAATGATTAAAGCCATCGTCACCGATATTGAAGGCACCACCTCATCACTAGCCTTTGTTAAAGAAGTCTTGTTTCCTTACGCACGGGCAAATCTGGCGGCTTATGTTCGTCTTCATGCGGCAGAGCCACAGGTTAAAACTGCACTGGAAGAATCCTGCAAAGAAGCCGGTGCAGAGCTTGATACCGAGCAATTAATTACACAGTTAATTCAGTGGATAGATGAAGATAAAAAAGTAACGCCGTTAAAATCTCTGCAAGGTTTGTTATGGGAAGCAGGTTATCAAGCGGGTGCTTTTAAAGGCCATATTTACAAGGATGCCGCCGTTCACCTTAAAGCATGGAAAACTAAGGGACTGGATTTATATATCTATTCATCCGGCTCCGTACACGCGCAAAAATTATTATTTACCCATACCGAATACGGCGACTTAACACCGCTATTTTCCGGTTACTTTGACACCCATATCGGCGGCAAAAAAGACCAAGAATCCTACCACAAAATAGCACAACAAATAGGCATACCTGCAAATCAGCTCTTGTTTTTATCGGATATTAAAGAAGAACTGGATGCCGCCAAAGCCGCCGGATTTAAAACGTTATGGCTCACCAGAGATAGCACACCCGATCCACAAGCGGAACATACACAAATAAGCAGTTTTG
>CAIUYS010000222.1 GCA_903903365.1 uncultured Methylococcaceae bacterium | reverse complement strand
CATCCCGGCATGGACTGCCGGGATCCAGTAGCCATGGATGGCATTCGTCACGCATCCATAAACTTGTTTTTATACTTGATTTTATTTGACGCAATGTCATATCGATAAGTACATCCTTGTACTCTGGATTCCGGCAATCCCTGCCGGAATGACGGCTCTATGGTTTGTGTTAATATCAACTTATATGGCTCCCTCCGATGCCGGGCGGGGTTTACAATCCCGACTGAAACGTTTAAAGGTTTAAATAACTTTCAAAACGTTAGTAACAGGGTTGCAAACCCCGTCACGCTTCAGGGTAATTTTAAATAAAGTATCATTACGGAATTATCTATTGACTACTGACAACCCACAAGCCAGACAAATCAAAGTAACAGGAAGAGTTCAAGGCGTTGGTTTTAGACCTTTTGTCAGTCGCTTGGCTCATCAACACCGTTTGTCAGGCTGGGTTCGTAACCGTGCAGGACAAGTCGAAATATGGGTACAAGGCACACTTAAAAATCTGGATCTGTTTGAGCAACAATTAACAACCAACGCCCCGCCTTTAGCCAAACCTGATCAACCCCTATCGCAAACCGTTTGTCCGGTTAAACTGGCTACTTTTTCTATACTGCCCAGTGTATCGGGTGATGTCAGCCAGGCCCATATTCCTCCTGATTATTTTATCTGTGATGATTGCTTGGCAGAGATGCACGATAAAACGCAGCGCCGTTACCGTTATCCATTTATTAACTGCACCCAATGTGGCCCCCGATACACCTTAATCGAACAACTGCCTTATGATCGGCCCAACACCAGCATGGCAGCTTTTCCGCTGTGTCCTGAGTGCCGTAAAGACTATGAAAATCCGCTGGACCGACGCTTTCACGCACAACCACTGGCCTGCCCCGCTTGCGGCCCGACTCTTGATTTTCGCCAACCTGGCATGGTTGATATTAACGACAACGAAGCCGCTATTAAAGCCACAGTCGCGGCGCTGCAAGCGGGCTTAATTGTTGCCGTTAAAGGTATTGGTGGTTATCATTTACTCTGTTCGGCAACCTCCGAAACCGTCGTATTAAAATTGCGCCAACGTAAACTTCGCCGCTTTAAACCCTTGGCGGTGATGTTGCCGTGGTCTGGCGCTGACGGCCTGGGTCATGTTCGACGCTACGCGGATGCTACTGCAACGGAAGTGGCTCAACTAACTGATCCCAGTCGCCCCATCGTGCTGATAAAAAAACGCCCCGACACCGATCTGGCTGAATCGGTCGCACCTGGAATGCACGAGTTAGGCCTCATGCTGCCTTATAGTCCGTTACATCATTTATTACTGGAAGATTACGCGTCGCCTTTAATTGCGACTTCTGCCAACATCAGCGGTGAGCCGGTATTAACCCAACCCGAGCAGGTTGAGGCTCGATTGGGGCATATCGCTGATGCTTTTTTACATCATAACCGCCCGATACTACGGCCTGCCGATGACAGCGTTTACAGAGTCATTGCCGGTAAGGCACAGCCCATACGCTTGGGGCGTGGCGCTGCACCATTAGAGTTTAGCCTGCCTTTTACCTTGTCTAGCCCGCTGTTGGCAGTGGGTGGTCATAAGAAAAACACCATCGCGCTGGCTTGGGACAAGCGCGTGGTTATGTCTCCCCATATCGGCGATCTTGGCTCACCCAGAAGCCAACAGGTATTTGAACAAACCATCGCTGATCTTACCCGACTATATGGCATTACCGTAAAACACTGTGTCTGTGATGCTCACCCGGATTATAGTGCCAGTCGTTGGGCTGAAAATTCCGGCTTAATCGTGCATAAAGTATTTCATCATCATGCCCATGCGTCTGCTTTAATCGCTGAACAGTCCATATCCGAACCCGCATTGGTATTTACTTGGGATGGCACCGGCTACGGTGAAGATGGCACAATTTGGGGCGGCGAAGGTTTATTCGGCAGGCCGGGAAACTGGCAACGGGTGAGTTCTTTTCGTTCTTTTCGGTTGCCCGGTGGAGAAAAAGCAGGACGGGAACCTTGGCGCAGCGCCTTGGCTTTATGCTGGGAACACGGTCAAGACTGGTCTGAATGCCCCACCAAAACCGGCTTGCTCAAACAAGCCTGGCAAAAACAAATCAACAGCCCGTTATCCAGTTCAGTCGGTCGTTTATTTGATGCCGCTGCAGCGTTAACCGGTCTGGTGCAAAAGGCAGATTATGAAGGCCATGCCCCAATGTGGTTGGAAGCAGTCAGTGGTGAACTAACGGGGGCAGGTATTGATTTACCTTTAAACCGTAATGACGATGGTTTATGGTTAAGCGACTGGAGTCCGCTTATTCCGATGCTACAGAATAAGCAATTAACCATCCCTGAGCGAAGTCGTTGTTTTCATGCCAGCTTGGCAATGGCTTTGCTTAAACAGGCCAAACAAATTCGCACTAAACATCATTTTAGTGCGGTAGGTTTAACCGGTGGCGTGTTTCAAAATCGCGTATTAACAGAGTATGTCAGCACTTTACTGAAGGCAGAAGGCTTTAAAGTCTATTTACCCAAACAAATTCCCGGTAATGATGCCGGTATCAGTTTTGGGCAAATCATCGAAGTTGGAAGTCAATTGAGATAAAACCTTGGCTCTTTCACAATAGAGTAGAATCGAAAATTTGCAGACTTTAGATATCTTGGACACCTCTGCGCTAAATCGGCTACTTGCTATGAAATTTGGATAATGACGCCATAAAATTTTGAAATAATGTAATACTGAAAGACTTGACCATGATTATGGCTATTTATGCGTTACATCGAGGCTACTTGCTACGCGATGCTTACAATGCAATTGATCGAATTACGGCAGTCTTGATCTTAAACCACTGTGCGAACCCGCCGATGTGTTCATATGAAAAGATCTTTTCGTTATATGACGAGAAATCAACAACAGCAATTGTGTCTTCAAGAGGGAGTGAAAAAATTCGTTGAAAGTCTTTGCCATGTAACTGCCACCGAGGTGCCGCCATATTGTGGGCGAAAGCGTTACGCACCATATAAACTAGGATTCGCAGATCATCCTCTGGGGCGCGCGACTTTAGGTTTTTTCGAACTCCAGTTGCCTCATAGGCTGCATCAAGCAAGATGGCGGAAACGCCGAACGATACGCCGACTTGGATTTGCGACGCAAAGATAATGGACTCAAGTGTCTTGAAATTTCCGGCGGGGAATCCAACATTTTCGGTTTCCAGAAGTAGAGTTACATCCGTATCAAATTTACTTCTGTCGAGATGATTCTGCTCGCAATAGCACATCAACTTAATGGCAAACTCAAGTTGTCGAAAAGCAAATTCAACATCTGCAATGGCCAGATTAACGTCTTTAGTCATTTCCAACACTCCACCAGCACTGTCCATTTGCGTGCTTCATCTGCAATATCAGCATTTTCCTTTTCATATGAGAAAACCCCCCCACCTGTTTTGTATGGCACATTATTTGTATCGAGAAATGCTCTAACAGTTTGTCCATTAACCGCAAAATTGACGTTCTGCCCAACTTGTCCAGTAGCTTTAGCCATCTTGCCATCGTCTAGCATCATTGATACCACGCCCATTACATCACCTTTTTTGTCCATCACAGGACTACCGCTAGAGCCGGGTTGAATCGGTGCGGTAATTTGTATCTGGTTGGTATTATTGCCTAGTCCTGTTAACGCACTCAGAATACCTGGAGTTAGGTTACCGCCTGATGAAAGTACAGAATTTAACGGATAACCGAACACAATGACATCCTCACCTTGCCGTACCTTTCCTGGCTCCGGATTCAACTTGGCAATGTCAATGCTTTTATCTGGCAAAAGCAATAATGCAAGGTCATTCACACTGTCGGAAGTAATAACTTTCGCTACACCATCACGTCCAGCGACTTTTAATTCGGCACAGCCATTGATAACATGATGGTTAGTCAAAGCATGACCTTCGCTACTGATTATAAACGCAGTGCCGGTGGCTTGTTTTTGGGGTTTATTTTTGAGTGGCTCTGTATCATCAGATTCTAACAAGGCAGTCATGTGTACAAAATCAGAGGCTAATCGCTGGTACTCGGTGAACTCTGCATCAGTTAGTTGCTTTTCAAGCCAATCCGCCCGTAATCGAGCATTCATATTCAGATCTGTATCGTCACCAATAGCTGCATTCTTAAACCAGGTATATGCTCGAACTATGTCTTTGCTAACACCTTCTCCTTTGAGATACATCTCACCGAGGTTAAATTTTGCATCCTGATTCCCATGTACTGCTGCTTTTTTCCACCACTCCACTGCCTTGGCCGCATTCTTTGGCACACCATGACCATTGCAATACATTTCACCGAGTCGGAATTGTGAGTCCGCATCCTCCTGCATCGCTGCTTTTTGAAACCACTCCTTTGCTATTAGGGCATCCTCGGGTACACCTTTACCTTTATAATACGACCATGCGAGACGAAATTGTGCATCTGCATACCCCTGCGCTGCTGCTTTTCGATACCATTCCACTCCCTTAGTTGCATCCTTGGGAACCCCCTTACCGTTGTTATATGCTAAACCAAGGTTGGTTTGCGATCCAGCATCCCCCTGTACTGCTGCTTTTTGCAACCATTCTGCTGATTTTACAGCGTCCTCAGGTGCATTAAAACCATAAGAATAAAGCGTAGAAATCCAAAATTGTGTTTTAGCATCCCCTTGAGCCCCCGCTTTTTCATACAACTCCTCTGCTTTAACAGTATCTTTTAATACACCTTCACCTTTGTAATATGCCATACCAAGTTTAATTTGTGCATAAACATTTCCCTGGGTAGCCGCTTTTTGATACCACTCTACTGACTTTACAGCGTCTCTGGGTAAATAATAACCACTGCCATACAAATCACCTAGTTGGGTTTGCGCATCAGGAAACCCCAGGACAGCTGCTTTTTGAAACCATTCCAATGCTATGGCTGAGTCCTTGGGTACACCTTCACCTTTGTAATACTTCAAGCCGAGGTTAAATTGGGCTTTAGCATCCCCTAGACCCGCTGCTTTTTGCAACATCGCAATCGACTCCGCTGGTGTAAGCTCTTTTGACTCCATAGAGGCTGTTACCTCTTGGCTATTAGCTTCTGAATCATTTTTATCGCACCCAACCAGCGGCAATAAAAAAATAATCAGTACAGCAATATTGGAAAATATCATCATGTTCCTAGAAAATGAATTGAGAGCTTTCAGGTTACAGTGCAAATTGTTTCGCAAAGGCACTATATGCGCCATATAGTGCCACAACCAAATAATGCATAACCAATTATAGAAGCGAAAACTGTAAGTCCAAGAAAAGTATTTCCAGATTTATTTTTTCCCAAAGCATAAAAAAATTGGGAAAAATAACGCCCACCAAAACCTAATGCGCCCATAAGAAAATATATACCGAAATACAATATTGAACATTTAAAGTTAGAGCCTAATTCAAAAGACAGTATTCTCCAAATTTCATAATATTTGACTTATGGAAATCACGCGTCCATTAAAGCAACTTAACCAGTGCGGCAACAATACCAATGGCAAGAGCCATAAGCGTACCCAGCTTTATAATTAGACGTTGTTCGGACTGAATAAATCGTGCGTCCATATCACGGCGTAAGTCATCAATATCACGTCGTACATCATCAATATCCCGCTTGGTAGCAATCTCGGCCTCACCTTGAGCATCCTTAAACGCTTCTGAAAACGCTTCGGCTTGGCTTTCCGGAACGCCGGCAGCTTTTAATGTACGGATAAATTTATGAGTATCAAAAGTTATAGTTGCCATAGATTTCCCCTGTCAATTAAGGAAGTTGTGTGCCCAAAGTAGCCTGTATGGTTACCGGTGTCAATCCAAAAAAAAACTTGATTAATATCAAGAAAACAACAGGTTCGGGGTTTTCAATATCACATTGACTGGTTCCAAAACTCCATCGCCCCGAAACAGGAAGCTGAAGCTTCCAAAACCTGGTTACCAAGCCGGAGAGACTGTGAAAGTATTATCAAAAACAACCAAAATCAACACGAAATAGCAAAAAAACTGCTATAAGTCATTGATTCTTGGTTTCCGAAATCAAAATTCAACCCGAATTTTGAAGACTTTCACAGTCTCTCCAGCTTGGGAATGCAGACCTGGAAGCTTCAGTTTCCAGTCTTGCGAAGCTGGAGCTTCGGCTTCGTGGTTCCCAAGCTGGAGAGACTGT
>CAIUYS010000221.1 GCA_903903365.1 uncultured Methylococcaceae bacterium | reverse complement strand
TAATCCCCAAACCCGTAGTTCATTGAGGGCGGTTTAGTCCAACAAGGTTTATCTGTCGCGATTTAGTTCATCGCTTCGATCCAATTTGGGTGGCGCGACAGATAAACGCTATTCGTTATTTCATTATTTTGATTCTATTTGTACTTTTTCTCTGGGGTTCCAATCGACTTATACGTGCTTCTGAAACCCGGAAATCGGTCGTTATCGAACATATTGATGCGATTGATAGTCGATTTCAGATTATGCTGACTATTTCCTTATTTGTCTTGGGTGGAGTTGCTTGGTTTGTGGTGTAGGTTTTCAAAATAAATTCAGGAAATAGAGCATATATTTCTGCATGGACTTCAGAGGGCGAAACATCCAGCCTGTTAAGTTATCTTTGTAACGAATCATTTTACCGATCACACCTTCTCATAGGTATCAGTTTATATCTGATGCGCTATAATCACCTTTGAGATTATATGATGGCCGAAATAGAGGTAACTTTAGTTTTTGGCAATGTCATACCATTGATTACAATAACTATCATTAAATAATAGGGAAATAAATAATTATGACAGAAAAAAACCACACCAATGATGAGCAGTGGCAGGATAAATTAACGCCTGAACAATTTAGTGTTTGCCGCTTAAAAGGCACCGAAGCCCCTTTTACAGGAAAATATAACGATTGTAAAAAGGCGGGTATTTATCATTGTATTTGTTGCGGTACGCCTTTATTTGATTCTGATACCAAGTATGATTCCGGTTCAGGTTGGCCCAGTTTTTGGGCTGATTTACCCGAAGGCAGTGTCACTGAACATGTTGATACCAGCCATGGGATGCGTCGGGTTGAAGTGACCTGTCGCGTTTGTAATGCACATTTGGGTCATGTGTTTGAAGATGGCCCGCAACCTACCGGTCTGCGGTATTGCATTAACTCCGCTGCGCTGGATTTAAAAGAAAAATCATGAGCGCCCGGCAACAGGTTCAAAACTTGCTGGATTTTATTGATGCCAGCCCCAGTCCATGGCATGCAGTTAACAGTGTTGAAGCGCGATTGGCGGCTTTTCGGTTTGTAAAACTGGATGAAACAGTCCAATGGGACTTACAGCCGGGTGGGCGTTATTATGTTATCCGTGATGATTCCTCTATCGTTATTTTTGTGCAGGGGCAAAAACCGTTAGTTGAAACGGGCTTTAAAATCATTGGTGCACATACCGACTCCCCCGGCTTAAGAATAAAACCCAATGCCGGTATGGGGTCGGATGGTTTGCTAAGACTCGGCGTAGAGATTTATGGCGGGCCCATTCTGGCGACTTTTACCGATCGGGATTTAAGTCTGGCCGGAAGGATCAGTTATAAAGATGATAAAAATGCGATTGTTAGCCGGTTAGTTAACTTTGACAGGCCTTTATTACGATTACCCAATCTGGCTATTCACATGAATAGAGCCGTTAATGAAGACGGCCTAAAACTCCATAAGCAAAATGAATTACCCTTGATTTTATCGGTATTGGCAGAAGAGTGTTTGCCGCAAGCTTATTTTTCACAAATCCTCCAGCAGCAAACCGCGTGTGAAGCAGAGCGCATTTTATCTTGGGACATGGCTGTGTACGATACTCAAAAAGGTGCTTTTTGGGGAGCGGAAAACGAGTTTTATGCGGACAGTCAGCTCGATAATTTAGCCTCTTGTCACGCCGCGTTACAGGCTTTGCTGGATGATGCCGTGTTGGAAAATGATCATACCTTGGTTTGCGCTTTTTTTGACCATGAAGAAATTGGCAGTGAAAGCAATAAAGGCGCAGATGGCAGCTTTTTGGCTGATGTGCTTCAACGTATTGCTTTAGCGACTGAAAAAAATAAAGACGATTTTGCCAGAGCCTTGGCGAAAAGTTTTATGATTAGCGCTGACATGGCGCATGCCTATCAACCCAATTTTCCCTTAGCTTACGATGCAGAACATAAAGTGGCCGTGAACAAAGGGCCGGTGATCAAAGTTAACGCCAATCATCGTTACAGCACAGAAAGTATTTCACAGGCTTTGTTTGTTGACTGGTGCGAGCAGGCGGGCGTACCTTATCAAAAATACTCGCATCGTACCGACCTGGCTTGCGGCAGTACCATTGGGCCGATAACCTCAGCCAGACTGGGGATTCGTTCGGTTGATGTCGGCAATCCGCTATGGGCCATGCACAGTATCAGGGAAAGCGCCGGGGTATTGGATCATGGCTATATGATAAGAGTGTTGAAAAAGTTTTTGTCAGTGTTGGTTTAGCCGTTATACAATAACCAAGGACTCATCATAACTACTCAGCATATTCCGACTTTGATCATAGAACACGGATGACACTGATTCGACGGGTTTTAACGGATTTTTTCTTTTTAGTACTAAAAACACCTTGCGTTTTATAGGTATTATTTGGCATCCTTCATAGAAGCCCAAAAGTAGTTGATACTTTTTTATCACAAAAAATGCTAATAATCTTTGTCGGGTTAGGCGTTAGCCGTAACCCGACACATATAAGTTGATTTGTCGGGTTACGCTTTCGCTAACCCGACCTACGCGATGGTTATTGCAAAAAAGTGTAAACCCAAGAATGAAGGATGCCCAATTTCTTTTTAACTTTCGAAAAGCAACTGCTTTTTCGTAATTATTCAGTCCCCCTCTCTTTGAAAAAGAGGGTAGGGGACAATGCCAT
>CAIUYS010000220.1 GCA_903903365.1 uncultured Methylococcaceae bacterium | reverse complement strand
GCCAGCATTACCCTTGATGCTTACCTTGCACGGCTGGATGAGTTGCGAAACAGCAACGATAGTAATAATGATATAATCAAGGCATTGGACGCTTATGCACAAGATTTGTGTAAAGTTTAAGTAAAGCTATTACCACGAAGAATAAACGGAGCCTTTGTTGGTTTTCAACTCAGCTGTTTCCCAATCTTCCAGCTTGGGAAACAACCGTATTGCCCTTATTCCGGCAGGGAGGGCGCAAGATGCCTAAGTTATTTTATGCGCATTCCTTGGTTGATAGCCAATATAAATGATCATTTTAACAACTCAAGAAAGCGATCCACTTGATCAGCCTCCGTTGCAAAGCCGGTTACCAAACGCACCAACACTTCGTTTTCACCAAACAGGCCAGGTGTTGCGCGTGGCGGATTCCACTGATAAAAAACGGCTCCTTTTTCCTGGAGCTGGTTGGCGTGTACTTTATTCAAAATAATAAATACTTCATTAGCTTCTGCGTGCCAGGCTAATCGTGCTTGGGTAGAGTTTACGATGCCCTTTTGCAAGCGCTCAGTCATGGCGTTGGCATAACGCGCCATAGTCAACCAAAGATCATTATCTAAATAAGCGTCAAATTGAGCAGCGATAAAGCGGCTTTTGGACAGTAATTGTGCAGCGCGTTTGCGGATAAACGGCAGGTCTTTGGACACCTCCGGATTCATAAATATCAACGCTTCTGCACACCAGCAACCATTTTTGGTGGCACCGAAAGAAACAATATCCACACCCCGTTTCCAAGTCATTTCTGCGGGCGTTAGTGCCAACGCAACCAGCGCATTGGCAAAACGCGCTCCATCCATGTGCAAGGGTAAGCCGTAAGCTTGTGCAACCTTGGCAATGGCGGCTATTTCATCCGGCTGATAAAGCGTGCCAATTTCGGTAGCTTGGGTAATGGAAATTGCCATCGGTTGCCCCGCATGGACAAAATTAGGCGGGAAACGCTCGATTTCGGCCTTGAGATTGTGTGGGTCGATTTTACCGTTTGCCCCATCAACCGGTGCCAGACGTGCGCCATGGGTAAAAAATTCCGGCGCACCGCATTCATCTTCCAGCATGTGCGCTTCGCGATGACAAAAGGAAACGCCACCCGGACGGTTGACAGCAGCCAGTGCCAACGAATTGGCTGCGGTGCCGGTGCTGACGAAATAAACCGCCACCTCACGTTCAAACAGTTTGTTAAACCGTTGTTCGATCTTGCGATCAAGTGTGCTTGCGCCATAAGGTGCTGAAAATCCAGGGGAGACTTCCAGCAAACGTTGCGCAATGGCAGGATGCGCACCAGCCCAATTATCGGATGCAAAATTCATAGTGACTGTTATCGGGTTTTTATATAGAGAGTGGGTCGTAGTTTACCCAGTTTTTGATCCGGACTTAAGCGAATAATGATTGGGTGTTAGAGTTTGTTTGTACGCAAATTCGGATTACTGTCACTATTACGCCAATGTGGGTCTGTTTATTTCTAAACTCACTCGATTTGTAAGCTTTCCTACAAAACAAATTCTCATAAAATAATTTAAAATCAGAGGCTTATAAAATGGCATAAGGCTTGCTTTTGTCAATGCAAACGAAGCTATTTTTGCAGTGGTAACCATGAAATCAACAAAAGACATTGCCGTACTATTGGATGAACCGGCCTGTGAACATAACAAAAAGGAAAAATCCGGTTGTGCCAAGCCCAAACCGGGTGCTTCGGCAGGTGGTTGCGCTTTTGACGGCGCACAGATTGCCTTGTTGCCTATTGCTGATGTCGCGCATATTGTCCACGGCCCTATTGCCTGTGCCGGCAGTTCTTGGGACAATCGGGGTACGCGGTCTTCCGGAGCGGATTTATATCGCATTGGTATGACTACCGATTTAACCGAGCAAGATATTATTATGGGACGTGCGGAAAAACGCTTGTTCCATGCCATCAAACAAGCCATTGACACTTACTCGCCGCCCGCCGTTTTTGTTTATAACACCTGCGTACCGGCATTAATTGGTGATGATATTAATGCCGTGTGTAAATCAGCGCAAGAGCGTTGGGGCGTGCCGGTGGTGCCGATTGATTCGGCCGGATTTTACGGCACTAAAAACCTGGGCAACCGTATTGCTGGTGATGCGATGGTTAATCATGTGATAGGTACGCGTGACCCCGATCCGTTGCCGCAAATCGCGGCGCATGAAGGCATTAAAGTTCATGACGTTAATCTGGTCGGCGAATACAACATTGCCGGTGAATTCTGGCATGTATTGCCGCTGCTGGATGAGCTGGGCTTGCGGGTGTTGTGTACGCTGTCCGGTGATGCCCGCTTTCGCGAAGTGCAAACCATGCACAAAGCTGAAGTGAATATGATGGTGTGCTCGAAAGCGATGGTGAATGTTGCACGCAAGTTACAGCAACAGTACGGAACACCTTGGTTTGAAGGCAGATTTTACGGCATTACCGACACCAGTCAGGCCTTGACTGATTTTGCAAAAGCCCTTGATGATGCCGATTTAACTGCCCGTACTAAGGCGCTCATACAGCGTGAAGAAAGTCGGGTCAGAAAAGAACTCGAACCTTGGAAAGCTCGCCTTAAAGGCAAGCGGGTATTGTTATTTACCGGCGGTGTAAAAAGCTGGTCCGTGATTTCAGCACTGCAAGATTTAGGGATGGTGGTGGTTGCCACCGGCACCAAAAAATCCACCGAAGAAGATAAAGCCCGGATACGTGAACTGATGGGCGAAGACACCGTGATGATTGACGATGGTAGCCCCAGAGCATTGTTAAAAATCGTGCATGATTATCAGGCTGACATTTTGATCGCCGGTGGTCGAAATATGTACACGGCGTTAAAAGCCAAAGTGCCGTTTTTGGATATTAACCAGGAACGCGAATTTGGTTATGAAGGTTATCAAGGCATGTTGGAGTTGGTGCGCCAATTGGCACTGACGATTGAAAGTCCTGTCTGGGAAGCTGTGAGGGCGCCTGCGCCGTGGAAAATAAAAACTCCCCAAATCCCCCCTGCCCCCCCTTTGCTAAAGGGGGGTAATTCAATGGTGGAGGCTGCGTAATGGCTGACATCCTGAAAAGAAACAAGGCGCTGTCCGTCAATCCTCTTAAAGCCAGCCAGCCAATCGGCGGCTCCTTGGCGACGTTGGGTTTTAATCGGTCAATACCCATGCTGCATGGCTCGCAAGGCTGCACGGCTTTTGCCAAAGTGTTTTTTGTGCGCCACTTCAGGGAACCCATTCCACTGCAAAGCACGGCGATGGATCAAGGCAGTTCGGTAATGGGAGCTGACGAAAATGTACGCGAAGGCATTCGGACTATTGCCGAAAAATCCCGCCCTGCACTGATCACTATTTTAACGACCGGGCTTGCTGAAACCCAAGGCGCGGATGTGCATCGAAATATCCGCGAATTTAGAGAAGCCAATCCGGAATTTGCCGATATTGCCGTCGTGGGTGTCAATACCCCTGATTTTACCGGCAGTGTTGAAACCGGTTATGCCGCAACACTCACGGAGATCATCCGTGCCTTAGTCCCGAATGCCAAAGAGGCTGGCACTTATCCCGGCAAACGGAAACGTCAGGTTAATGTCTTGGCAAATTACACGCTGACACCCGGCGACCTGGAAGCGCTTCGGGATATTTTTGAACAATTTCAGCTCAGAGCGGTTTTTATACCGGATATTTCCGACTCGCTGGATGGCTGCTTGACGGATGAGGATTTTAGCCCGGTCACCATTGGCGGCACGCCTTTGTCAGAAATGGCAACGCTGGGCGATGCGCTGGCAACGGTGGTTATCGGGCCATCGCTTCATAAAGCAGGTGAATTGTTGGAAGAAAGAACCGGCGTTCCAACTTATGCACTGGATCATCTTTACGGCTTAAAAGCCAATGATGCACTAATTAGCGCCTTGGCTGAAATCAGTGGTCGCGAGGTGCCCGAACGCATTGAACGGCAGCGCTCGCAATTGCAGGACGCCATGCTGGACACGCATTTTATGTTGGGTCAGTTACGGATTGCCATTGCCGCCGATGCGGATTTACTGAATGCCTTTGTTGAGCTGGTTCAGGAAATGGGCGCTGAAGTGGTTGCCGCAGTGACTTCTTGCAACGTGCCTTTATTGGCGCGTATTCCGGTTGCCACCATCAAAATTGGCGATCTTGAAGATATGGAGCACATTGGCAAGGCCAATAAAGCGCAACTGGTCATTGGCAACTCCCATGCCGTGGATACCGCTGAAAGACTTGGTACGCCCATCTTGAGAGCCGGCTTTCCGTTATTCGATATTATTGGCGGTTATCAAAAAACCTGGATCGGTTATCGCGGCACCCGGCAGACCCTGTTTGATTTGGCTAATTTGGTCATCAATTATTCGCATGAAGAAATTCCGGTTTATCGTTCTGTGTATGCCCAAAAACCGGCCAGCGAACTTACCGACTATCCGCTGTCATGTCATTAACCCGACGAATGCACATTGTGCACTCGTCTGATAAAAGGAAATTTATGGACACTGCATTAAAAGTAGCCTTTGCTACGACTGATATGGAAACCGTTAATCAACATTTTGGCTCTGCCAAATCTTTTGCAGTCTATGCCGTTAATTTGGAAAATTCTGAATTACTGGAAGCAGCCCAATTTGGTGAACTGAGTCAGGACGGCAATGACGACTGCAAGGATGCAGGAGGTAGAGCAATGCAGGGAGCAATTGCCGAAGACAAACTGTCCGTCAAGATTGACTTGCTCAACGGCTGTGCAGCGGTGTATTGCCAAGCCATTGGCGGCTCAGCCATAAATCAGCTCCTCTTAAAAAACATACAACCCATCAAGGTTCATGAAGGCAGCAAGATTAAAGACTTGATCGTTGACCTGCAAAATGAAATAAAAGCCGGGCCTTCCAATTGGCTGGCAAAAGCGATTAATCAACACAAAAGCCCTGATCCTGAGCGCTTCAGCAAGATGGAAGATGAAGGTTGGGATGAATGATTAATACGGTAGGGGTTGAGCAACCGCAAGGGCTTGCCCCTACATCAAATAACCAAAAATTTATTAGTTAACGGAGAAAAGAAATGGCCACTGCTGAATTAGTTGTACAAGAAGATGATGTCAATTTAAGTTCTGACATTGTAAAAGATTATATAAAACAATTACGCGCCATAGATACTTATGACACTTACGATGGCTGGTCGGAAGCAAAAATCATCGACCCGATTGTGTTAACCAAAGAACGTAAACAGAAAATTCCGGTCATCGGTGATCCTGAAGAAATTACCATTGCCCGTTTAAAAGCTTATTACAACTCACTGGCGACACTGATTGAAAAAAAGACCGGCTTAATGGCTGCGCCCATGATTAATGTGACGCATGAAGGCTTTGGCCGCGCCTTAATCATGGTAGGAAAACTGATTGTCGTTGATAAAGTATTGCGAGACACGCATCGTTTTGGTTTTTCCAGCCTTGAAGATTTGTGCGAAAAAAGCGAGAAAGCGATTGAAAAAGCGCTGGGCTTAATCGAAAAATATCACAGCGCTGCCACCGATTAAGGAGTAAAGCCATGAGTCCTGAAGACTTGAAAAAATTGGAAAAAGATGTCAAGAAAACCAAACGCCTGGCCAGCGAACAGGCGATGGAATTGCATGACTTGATTGAAGACCGCTTGCCTGATGCTTACGATGAAATTATGGGGATTGCGCAAGCCACCTACGATGCCTGCAAAGCATGGGATGAAGCCAATCAAAAACTTAATGCCGCTCAAGTAGAAGCGGCCTGACCGGGAGATTAATCATGGCTGAATTTGTAACCGGTGTCACCTTTGGCGGCAATCAATGGACACCTGCCTATGTGACTGACATCAATCAAAAAACCTGCATTGGTTGTGGTCGTTGTTTTAAGGTCTGCCCGCGTGATGTTTTTGATTTGGTGGAAAAAGCCGAAGCCCTTAATCCCGACGATTTTGACGATGACTATGGCGATTTTGAAGACGACGATGACAACAGTATGGTCATGAGTATAAAAGACGGCCTTGATTGTATTGGCTGTGAAGCCTGCTCAAAAGTATGCCCAAAAGACTGTTTTACTCACGTTCATAAACAAGCGGCTTAATTTCATGGCTCTCAAGAGCATTGGGATTAGCGATAGTCACGCCGGGAACGCCAAGCCCCAGCTTGGCATTTAACCAGGCTGCGCCGAGCCGGGGCTCAGCGTTCCCGGCGTCTCCACCATTAATATAAGGATCACGATCATGCCCAGACCAGAAAAACATGTATTTGTTTGTACTCAAAACCGGCCACAAGGACATCCCAGAGGTTCGTGTGCCAGTTCGGGTTGTGCTGAAATCATGAATGAATTTATGAATGAAATACAAACCCGTAATCTATTTGAAAAAATCGGCCTGACCAATACCGGTTGCATGGGACCTTGCATGATGGGACCCAGTGTTTTGGTTTATCCTGAAGGTATTATGTACGGCAACTTGAAAAAGGCTGATGTCCTTACCATCATCGAACAGCATCTGTTGGGTGGCAAACCCGTTGACAGTTTGATGGTTCCTGCCGAGATCTGGTAGCCTGATGGATTTATCTGAACACATCACTAAAAACCGTCAGTTGGCAGAATGTATCTGTCAGCGACTGAGCGAGGAAATTAACAAGCTGGGGTTTGGGGAAGCTGAAATCAAGCACTACCCTAATTACGACCAAGCCAGTTTCGTGCTCATCAAAGACCCTTATACGGGGGATCATAACTTAACCTGCCATTGGTACGATGAGTCTAAAAAATCACGCATCGGCAGGCTTCAGTTTAATAGTGACGGCACTTTTTATGCAGAATATGATGTGGTCAAAACTCATCCGGGCAAAGCAAACTGGTTTGTTGAAGGTGTTACTGCCTGGGGTAAGGCTGAAAACATTAAGTCTGAAGCCAAATTATTGCACATGCCTACGTAGCCAACATGGAAAAGCCATCAAGAATTTATGAGTTATTAGTCGACCATGCGGACAGCGATACGCCGGTCACAGAACTAACCATCGGTCTTGTTTGGACGGTATGTAAAGCCCAGCAACTGGGTTTGGCGATGAGTCCCGGCAACCCCACCCGCACTTTG
>CAIUYS010000219.1 GCA_903903365.1 uncultured Methylococcaceae bacterium | reverse complement strand
TGCCAGAAGAAGAAGTTGAAGTTGTTGAGGTATTCGATCCGGTTTTACTACGTCCTGTTGATGATCTTGAGTTAACCGTTCGTTCTGCTAATTGTTTAAAAGCCGAAAATATATTTTATATTGGTGACTTGATTCAGCGGACTGAAGTTGAGCTATTAAAAACACCCAATCTCGGAAAAAAATCTTTAACAGAAATAAAAGATATACTTGCTTTAAAAGGTTTATCACTGGGTATGCGATTGGAAAATTGGCCGCCTGATAACCTAGCAGATCAATCACACGCAATATCCACACATTAACATTAGGTCTTCTTATAATGAGACATCGTAAATCAGGTAGAAAGTTTAACATGAATAGCAGCCATCGTAAGGCGCTATTCAGTAATATGGCTAGTTCATTATTTAAGCACGAACTTATTAAAACAACTTTACCCAAAGCTAAAGAATTAAGAAGTTTTGCTGAGCCTTTAATAACATTATCAAAAGAAGATAATGTTGCTAAGCGTCGTCTTGCATTTGCCAGATTACGTGATCGTGAAGTTGTGACCAAGCTTTTTAATGAGTTGGGTCCGCGTTATAAAAACAGAGCAGGTGGTTATTTACGCATTATGAAATGTGGATTTAGACCTGGCGATGACGCGCCTATGGCTTATGTAGAATTAGTTGATAGACCCGAATAATAATTTTTATTATTCAAATAAAAAAAGCCGGTTTAACCGGCTTTTTTTATGTCTTTAAAAACGTACCTATATTTTTTTTCATTTTATAGGTAGTGTTTTATTATTTCTCCAACAGCTTTAATTTCTCTGCTTTACCATTCCACTCATCTGCATCAGGTAGTGGAGATTTTACTTCAGTTATTACTGGCCATTCCTTGGCTAATTCTGCATTCAAACTGATAAATATTTCTTGCCCTTCAGGCAATTCATCTTCTGCAAAAATTGCGTTGGCAGGGCATTCTGGCTCACACAATGTGCAATCAATACACTCATCTGGATCAATAACTAAAAAATTAGGTCCTTCATGAAAACAGTCAACAGGACATACATCGACACAGTCAGTAAATCTACATTTAATACAGTTTTCAGTGACTACAAAAGCCATAATTTATTACTCAGAAAGGTTTAAGGGAAGTGTTTGTGTTTTTAGGGTGCTATATTAGCAGAAAGGGGTAGCTGATAGAACATTAAGTCGTTATTTAATTACAAAATATCGAGAATAACTTTTAAATTTATTCCGTACTATTTGTATTAAATACAGAGGCAAACAAGCCTTTTGTAGCGCTGATTCGACTTTCATGGGTATTTTTTAGAGCTATCCTTGCTTGCTCTTTAAGTTGATTGTCAGCATAAAATTGTTCTGCGCGAGCAGGAATAGCAAGTGCGCGTTTGAAGTACTTTTCAGCTTCATTAAAGTTATTATTGGATAATAAATAGTCGCCATAAAAATAATTACTTTCAATGCCGTTTGGATTAATTTTTAATGCTGTTTGTAGCATTTTTTTCGCTGCTTCCTCATCGCCAAATCCGATAGGCCACTTGGGTGCCATATAATAGAGTGTGCCTAAGGTAACATAAGCTGAGCCTTCCATGGCTTGCGGATTAATCTCAATTGCTTTAATTAATAAATCACGCGCTTCATGGATGGACTCAAGTGCGGAGATAGCATCTTGATGGTCCGCATTGGTTGCTTTAACAATGGCTTCCCAAATTATAGGTTCAGCGTTGTTGGGATGCTGTCTGGAAAGATGAATTGTTTTATCCAGTAATTGGCAATAGGCCTGCCCCTGTTTTTGTTTGGGCGTACTGTAATAAATAGATGCCCACTCAGACTCAATGCGTTGCAGGGAATCATTAAGGCTCTCTGCAAAGCTTTGGGGTGAAAGTAGCAATAATGCAACAAAAGTTGTTTTTTTCATACGGTAAATATAGAGCAAAATGCTGATATTTTCAATAGGTCTATGAAATATTTAGCTATCAATCCATTCCGAGTAAGGATGTTTGGCAAGATTGTTGTTGTAATAACGCAAATCATGGGTTACTTCCTCACCTATCCAGTGTGGTTTTGAAAAAGTTTTACCTATTTCGGATAGCTCAATTTCAGCGATTATTAAGCCCTGATTGTCGCCATTAAACTCATCTATCTCCCATGTATTTCCATCATCAGTTACAAAATGGCGAGTTTTTTCTATTATTGGTTTCCTGCAAAGCATGTTGATGATTTCGTTTGCGTCCGGCAGCGGGATTTCATATTCATATTCATGCCTGTGGGTGCCAACGGTCGCACTTTTGATATTTAGCCATGCACAGTCATCGCTTATTCTAACTCTGATGGAACTGGTTGCCTGAGAGTTTAAATAGCCTTGTCGATATTTAACAGAGCGGGTTATATGTTCGCGCCAATCATTTCCTGCCATTAAAAATTTGTGTTCAATTTCGATAGCCATTATAGTTCCTTGCAGTTGTTACTGCCATCACAGTAAGTTGGATTTTGTGTTTCAGAGTAGCCACATAAATACACTGTCTTGGATTCTTCTGCGATTAATTTTACGGATTTTTTATTTGATAATTCTCTATGTGAATGATCGCATAGAGGCATCATTTTGCTGAAGCCGCAACTGCACCAAGAATATTTCATACCTGCTTTACTTCTACAGGGAGTGGAGAGTTAGTTTTAGTGACCATGAGATATAGGTTAGTACTTTACATAAGGTAAATTAAAAAATAATTTTATGTGGATATCATAATGCACGCAATACACATTGCCATGCTAATATTTTTAACCGTAGATATTTTGGGTTAATTGAATGATAAAAGTCCTGCTTTATTTAATTGGCTAGCAGTGCTAAAGTAATGGCTTATTAAATTGCTTGGTATTTATTTTAATGGCCAGTAGTTAAATCAATTTTTTTAACCTTTACTATTTAGGATACTCAAATGGCTTTCGAACTTCCTGCTTTACCTTACCCAAACAATAGATTGGTACCCTACATTTCAGAAGAAACTTTAGAGTATCATTATGGCAAGCATCATCAAACCTACGTAACCAATCTGAATAACCTTGTTCCAGGTACCGAGTTTGAAGGCTTGTCTCTGGAAGAAATTATCGTAAAATCATCAGGGCCGATTTTTAACAATGCGGCACAAGTCTGGAACCACACTTTTTATTGGAACAGCCTTATTCCAAATGGTGGTGGCGAACCTGCCGGTACTTTAGCCGATGCCATCAACACAACATTTGGTTCTTTTGCAAAATTTAAGGAAGAGTTTACTAAATGTGCGGTAACTACTTTTGGTTCAGGCTGGGCATGGTTAGTAAAAAATGCTGATGGCACTTTGGCTTTGGTAAGCACCAGTAATGCCGGTTGCCCGTTAACTACCGGTCAAACTCCATTATTAACTTGTGATGTTTGGGAGCATGCTTACTATATTGATTATCGTAATGCTCGTCCAGCTTATCTGGAAGCTTTTTGGGCATTAGTCAATTGGGATTTTGCTGAAGCTAATTTCACGGCTTAATTAATACAAAAAACCTTCTGCATCTTTTGATGCAGAAGGTTTTTTTGCATCACCTAAAGCATCGATTGGATATTGCTGTTTTTGTCATTCGCCAGCTTTATCAACAGCTCCTATAAAAGTGACAAGGGATAAAACTATGTTTAAAAAGTTGCTGCATTTATGGATTTTGTTACCTGCAATCGTTTTTGCCGATACTTCAATACCAGTGCAAATTAATCCCCCGGTTGGAAGTAGTCCGATTCTGACGGTTCATGCTAAAGGCGACCAGATTTATCAATGCACACTAAACAACAGTGTCTATTCATGGCAGTTACAAGCGCCTGATGCCAAATTGTTTGATACGCAAGGACACATTGTTGGTAATCATTATGTCGGTCCCGTATGGGAGTATAAAGAAGGAAGTCGGGTTGTTGGTCGGGTTCTGAATAAAATAGATGTCGCACCTGACTCTTCTATTTCCTGGTTACTTGTTGAGGTGATTGCGCATAAGGGCGATGGTTTGTTTTCAGAAGTGCGCTTTATTAACCGGATTAATACTCACGGAGGCTTATCGCCGGTGTCGGGGTGTGACTCAAATCACCTGGGAACAGAGAAGCGGGTGGCTTATACGGCCGATTATATTTTTTATGCTACACGCAAAGTTTTAATTCCCTGAGCTTCATCAACGCATAGATAGATTCCAAATAAGGAATGTTTAAGCCTGCGCGTTTGCCAGCGCGTAAAGCATTACCCAGTATCACTTCGGTTTCCATAAGTCGACCATTTTCATAATCCAGTAGCATACTGGTTTTATACGGCAGTATGCTGTAAGTAATCGCTATATTAACATCAATTATATTGTCAGGCAGTCGATGGCCGACAGTTTCGGCTATAAGACAAATTTCCTGCATAATACAACGCACAAAAGCTTCTTGGGATTTTAGGATATCTAACGTTGACAATCCTCCCGATAATACCGATAAGGGATTAAACGGAGCGTTCCAGACACATTTCGTCCAGCGCTCGGTCACAATGTTCTCGGTCGTGTTACATTCAATACCTGCGTGTTCAAATAACTCACAAAGCTTTGCCGTTTTGTGGCTGACAGAGTCCGGTAGTGTGCCCAAAGCCAGTCTGCCATAGGCTTGGTGTAATATTTTACCTTGCTTTGTTTTATGGCTACAAATATACGCCAGACCGCTAATAATTTCATTGTCAGGAAACGCCTCAACAATTTCCTGTTCGATTTCTACGCCATTCTGGATAAATACAATCGCTGTATTGGTGGTCACTGCCGGGCGTATCAAGGCGACTCGATCCACCGAGGGAATAACTTTGGTGCAAAGTAAAACATAATCGGCTGTGTCTTGATAGTCGGCAGCACTTTTTAAAACGTGTGACGGCTTAAATGTCCAAGTTCCAAGGGTATGGCTCTCAATGATAAAACCCTGTTGTTTGACATGATCGTAATCAGAGTGACAAACGACAGCAACCTCTGCACCGGCTTTAGCCAGCAATGAGCCATAAAATCCGCCAATTGCTCCCGCGCCAATAATAAGAACTTTAGTCGTCACGGGATTCTGCGCTCAGAATTTGCTTTAAAAAGGGAATGGTTAATTTACGTTTGGCCGCTAATGATGCCCGATCCAGCTTTGTTAACAGCGCCCATAAAGAAGACAAGTCCCGGTCATAGTGTGTCAGTAAAAAACGCACTGCTTGAGGCGATATTTCGACACCCATTTGGTTGGCTTTAAAAATTAAGGCAGTGATTCTGTCGTTATTAGATAAGGGTTGGAGCTTTAACGTCAGCCCCCAGTTAAGGCGGGTTTTAAGATCGTGTAACCGGAAAGCAATTTCAGTGGGTGGACTGGATGCCGACAAAATAAGCGAATGACCTTGATCGCGAAGCCGGTTATAAAAATTAAAAAAAGCCAGTTCCCATATTTCGTTACCGGCGATGTACTCGATATTGTCAAAACAAACAATATCAAATTTGTCCAAATCTTTTAATAAATCCGGATCAGGTAGCTCCAAAGCAGACAAGGCAAAATAAAATGAGCTGAGTTGTCGGCTTTGAGCCTGATGACAGCAAGCTTGCAGCAAATGGCTTTTGCCTAGACCGGATTGACCCCAAATAAAAATCTGCCGCTCACCGTTACCTTGGATACTTTTTTTTAAGTGAGTAATAATCTCCAGATTACTCCCGGGGAAAAAATCATCAAAAGTCTGATTCGCTCTAAACTCAAAATGTAAGGGCAGTTGCTTTGATAGGGTCATCCCTGCTTTCCTGAAAAATGCACATAGAGTGTTGCGCCCAAAAACAGCATGACACTCAGGATAAGTTCCAAAAAGGGGTACAGGCGATCAGTGGTGCCGGCATACGTTTCTATTGATCCATGTAAAAAATAGATCATGCTGACATAAGCCATCCAGTTGCAGCTTCTGGCGTTGCGGTTTAAAAAGCCCCGCAATGGCAATAACAAAGGAGTTACGGTTATTAACAGTTTTAACGCAACGGGAAACCCGGAAGAGGGCACTAACACCGTATTCCAGAGCATTAATAAGGCAAATAGACCCAAAAAACCAGCTAAGGCAACAGAGTGAAAATAGATCGGTTTTATATTCATGAATCCTGGTTTATAGCTGTTTTAAAAGGTGTGCCGTTTTAGCCAAACGTGTTCCGAGTGCCAGACACAGTTTTTTTTCATGATCAGTTAAGCCTGCCTGCTCTACAGACAAGTGACTTGGGCCGTAAGGTGTGCCGCCTGATGTGGTTTCCCGCAAAGCAGTTTCCGTGTAAGGTAGACCCAATAAAAGCATCCCGTGATGCAACAATGGCAGCATCATGGATAATAAAGTGCTTTCCTGTCCGCCATGCAGGCTACCGGTTGACGTAAATACACTCGCCGGTTTGCCGATTAAGGCACCGGAAAACCAGATCTCGGTTGTGGAATCAATAAAGTATTTTAACGGTGCAGCCATATTGCCAAAATGGGTAGGGCTGCCCAGTGCCAAGCCATCGCACTGCTTTAAGTCGTCAAGCGTTGCGTAGATTGCCCCGTGGGCTGGAATGCTCGCTGCCGTTTTTTCACAAACGCTGGAAACATCCGGCACCGTTCTCAGAACTGCTTCAGCTCCGGCTACAGCCTCCACGCCTCTAGCGATATAATTAGCCATTTCTGCGGTTGCACCGTTGCGGGAGAAATAAAGAACCAGAATTTTTATCATAAAGTTAGGAGTAGTGGCTTATAAAATAGCGAGAACCGCATCCGGTGGACGACCGATAGCAGCCTTGTCGTTGGCAATAACAAGCGGGCGTTCAATGAGTATTGGATTATTGACCATGCCATTAATTAGCGCCCGCCGATCAAGGGACGGGTTATCCAAACCATTTTCCTTATAGGCAGTTTCTTTCTTGCGCATTAATTCACGCGGCTCCATGCCCAGTTTTTGTAGAATGTCATCCAGTTCTTCAGCGTTGGGCGGTGTTTTCAGATACTCAATAATCTCAACATCAACGCCTTGCGCTTGTAGTAATTGCAAGGTTTGACGTGATTTGCCGCAACGCGGATTGTGATAAATTTTCACACTCATGGTTCACACACCCACAGGGCACAAGCCCCCAATAAAATAAAGACGCTATAATAGCATTTTTAATAAATTATACGCTTGAAAACCACTCTGATTTTACTCAGCCGGTTTTTAGTCGTTAAAGAAGTTAAGTATTTATCATAGGGGTAAACGCGTGCCAATAACAAATCTTAAAGAACGGGTAATTGATCGAATTAAGCAATACTGGTTATTGGCACGATTCGATCGGCCTATTGGTATTTTAATTTTATTATGGCCCGCCTTATGGGCGCTTTGGGTAGCCAGTAATGGTAAACCTGATTTATGGGTGTTAAGCGTTATTTGCCTGGGCGTGGTATTGATGCGTGCTGCCGGTTGCGTGATTAATGACTATGCAGACAGGGATTTTGATCCGCACGTAGAGCGCACCAAACAACGTCCGATTGCAGCAGGCAACGTTAAGCCCAAAGAAGCGCTTATCCTTTTTGTAGTGTTATGTCTGTGTGCTTTTGGCTTGGTATTAACGCTTAATATTTATACCATCCTGTTGTCCTTTATCGCTGCGTTTTTGGCCGCCAGCTATCCGTTTATGAAGCGCTACACCCAGTTGCCGCAAGCTTATTTAGGTATTGCCTTTGGCTGGGCGGTGCCCATGTCTTTTTCTGCACAAATTAACAGCATTCCAGCGGTGGCGTGGGTGATGTATTTAGCCGTTGTTTTATGGGCGTTGGTTTATGACACCATGTATGCTATGGTCGATAAAGAGGATGATTTAAAAATAGGCGTTAAATCAACCGCCATTCTTTTCGGTGCCTACGATCGTCACATCATGGCGATTTTGCAGATTATTATTGTCGGATTACTGATTGCCGTGGGGCAAATGCAGCAATTGAACGGATCTTATTATAGCGGTATTTTAGTGGCGGCTGGATTCTCGGTTTATCAACAAAAATTGATTTTTCATCGGGACAAGGTCTTGTGCTTTAAAGCCTTTTTAAACAACAACTGGTTTGGCATGGCCGTTTTTGTCGGCTTGCTAATGGATTATTGGTTGCGTTGATCCTGAAAACAACAGCAGTGAAACGCCCAGTCTTGCGGTCGCTCGAATCGGCTTATTCCGGTCTACAAGACTATCAAAATTAGATACGTTACAATGACGCAACCAAAAAAGGACGCTCTACATGTTTAGATTAAGCCAATACATGCGGGAATTGATAACCCCGACACCTTTAAAACCCGCACGCAAACCCGCAGCTCCGGTGGTCATCTGGAATTTAATCCGTCGCTGTAATCTTACCTGCAAGCATTGTTACACCACCTCGGCCGATATTGATTTTCCCGGAGAATTAACCACCCCACAAATCTATACGGTCATGGATGATTTAAAAGCCTTTAAAGTGCCGGTGTTGATTTTGTCGGGCGGTGAGCCGTTATTACACCCGGATATTTTCAATATTTCCCGTCGCGCCAAAGACATGGGTTTCTATGTTGCCCTATCCAGTAATGGCACCAAAATTTCGGCTGAAAATATCGATGAAATAGCGGCTATTGATTATCAATATATTGGCGTAAGTCTGGATGGTATCAAAGATACTCATGACCAGTTTCGGAGGGTAAAAGGTTCTTTTGACGAAGCGCTGCGCGGGGTGCGTTTGTGCCTGGATAAAGGGATTAAAGTCGGTATTCGCTTTACCTTAACACAGGATAATGCGATGGATTTTCCTGCTCTTTTGCAACTGATGGATGATAACGACATTGACAAGTTTTACTTGTCACATTTGAATTATGGTGGTCGGGGCAATAGAAATCGTAAAGATGACGCTCATTTTGAAATGACCCGTGATGCCATGGATTTGATGTTTCAAACTTGTTATGACTGGCTTAAAGCTGGCAAGGACAGAGAATTTGTTACGGGCAATAATGATGCGGATGCCGTTTATTTTTTGCATTGGGTCACAAATCATTTCCCGGAAAAAGCGGAACACATTAAAGCCAAATTGGAACAATGGGGCGGTAATGCCTCCGGTGTTAATGTTGCCAATATCGATAATCTGGGCAATGTGCATCCCGACACGTTCTGGTGGCATTATGATTTAGGCAATGTAAAGGATCGCCCGTTTTCAGAAATATGGATGGACATCTCTGATCCTTTAATGGCCGGACTAAAACAAATTCCAAGGCCACTGGAAGGCCGTTGCGGAACTTGTCATTATCAAGCTATCTGCAATGGTAATACCCGTGTCAGGGCTGCACAAACCACAGCAAACTACTGGGCGGAAGATCCCGGTTGTTACCTGTCAGAGCTTGAGATAACGGCACCTCATTGATTTCTTGTGAATAATCTTGAGGCACATACAGACTCAGTGCCAGATTTTTCAAAAGCATACCCAAACCTAGAAAAACTTTAGCAGGAAGCTCAGTTGCAATATTTCTACTATATTCAGTGGTAATGCCGTATTACAAATCACGCGGTATAAAAACCTGCTCTTTTGTATCGCCAAGCTCTCCTTCAATCACATAAAACAAGTGCTTGTAATTAACTAACCATCGGCTGTGTTCATTGATTTTAACGGTGGCTCTTTTTGGGTTAAGGCGAGTCACTTCTCCGAACAGGTCATTGTTCTGTTTGTCTTTAAAGCCAACTTTGGCACCGACTTTTAAAGAACTTTTGGGTATGCCAACGGCATTTTTGGCGGGTTGAATGTCAGCGTCAATAGCATCCAGGTTAAGATAATAAAAAGGCAGGTTCCAGCTTTTTTTGTCGTTGATATTTCTTACCAGGCAGCGAGTTCTTTGAACTTTTAGAATCACGGCATCAATCAGTCTGTTAGACTGTGGATCAAAATAGCTGATTAATTGGCCGGTTTTTAAGTGTGCTTTAATCCGGCCTAGCCGCGTTGGGTTGGATAATTCCTGATTAATGACCGACTGTAACCGATGTAAATCAAATAATGACGCTTTATTAAGTTCTTGAAGTATTGCAGAGTAGTCCATTGTTAGTCGGTTGAATTATAAAGTTAATAAAAATTGTCTGGTTTTGTAATCGTTTTCCGTATGAGTCATGCTGAATGGACTTGTCCAAGCGATGGACGGCATAACCGTTTATAATAGGGACTAATTGTCGTTTGCATTTCTCGATTTAATCAAATAGACTTCATTTTGAGCCAACCTATCATATCCACATAAATTCTTATGGGCAAAGAAAGCTTTATTAAAATTAACCACGGTGGGCTGGGTAGCTTACTTAATAGCATTCAGACCTTGTTTGTCGGCATGTTGAGGATATG
>CAIUYS010000218.1 GCA_903903365.1 uncultured Methylococcaceae bacterium | reverse complement strand
TTAATCCAATCTTATGGTTTTCTCCGTAGAGTGGAAAACCATATCCAACAATATCAAGACCGACAAACGCATGACTTGCCGACTGCGCCCTTAGTGCAAGCATTACTGGCTTATTCGCTTGATTATCCGGACTGGGACTGTTTTAAAAACGAATTGGATACGGTAAGAGAGCAGGTACATGCGGTATTTGAGCAGGTTTTCTCGCTCTCCCGACAGACCTTAAAAGATCAGCATAGCCAACTGATTTGGACTTGCACTGTGGATGATGCCGAATTACTGGACAGCTTGAGTTGGTATGGTTTTCAACAGGCCACTGAAACGCTGGCGGCTATCAGGCACTTTAAAAACGCGCCGTCAATCCGGCGTTTAACCGCGAAAGGTGCCAAGGTGCTTGACCGGTTAATGCCGCAATTAATTGAGGCGATGCAGCAAGTTGATAACCTTGATGAAACCTTAAAACGTATTCTGGGATTATTTGAAGCGGTTGCCGGCAGAAATGTTTATTGGTCATTACTGGCTGAAAACCCCGATGCGCTATCTCAAATGATTCGCTTGTCCTCCGCCAGTCCTTGGATTTGTGACTATTTATCATTATATCCAGTGTTATTTGATGAATTACTGGATACGCGCACCTTGTATGAGCCGCTTAAAAAAGGCGATCTTGATGATCAGTTGGCTGGTTTATTAGCCACTATTGAGATACAAGATCTGGAGCAAATGATGATAGCTCTGCGGCAATTTAAACACATAAATATGTTAAGAGTGGCCGCCGCTGATATTATGGGAGCAATCCCTCTTATGGTGGTCAGTGATTATCTGACTTACATAGCCGAAAGCATCGTAACTCATGTCGTTGAACGGGCGTGGCTTATGCTGACCGAAAAACACGGTAAGCCGCCAGGCAGCGATAATAATCCCAACGGTTTTGCCGTTATCGGCTTTGGCAAGTTGGGCGGTATTGAACTAGGTTACGGATCTGATCTGGACATGGTATTTTTGTATGATTGCCCTGACGGCAATGCGCTGACTGATGGCGAAAAGTCGATTTCCTGTGCTCAATTTTATGGCCGCTTGGGGCTAAAGGTTCGGCATATTCTGGATACCAAGCTGTTGTCGGGTATACTCTATGAAGTTGATATGCGCTTACGTCCCAGCGGCGATTCCGGTTTATTGGTTACGCACATAAATGCTTATGAAGATTATTTAAAAAATCAGGCCTGGACATGGGAGCATCAGGCTTTGGTCAGAGGCCGATTTATTGCCGGTGATGTCAGCTTAAAAGCGCACTATGAAGCCATTCGACGCAGAATATTAAGCTTGCCTAGAGACGTGGCATTATTAAAAACCGAAGTACGTGAAATGCGCGAAAAGATGCGTGGCGCTTTGGCAACGAAAGAATTAAACAAATTTGACTTAAAACAAAGCAAAGGCGGTATTGCTGATATCGAGTTTATAGTACAATTTGGGGTTTTAGCGCAAGCGGCAAAAAATGAAGCCTTGACCACTTATACGGATAACGTCAGGTTACTTGAAGGCTTGCAGGAAGACGGCTTTATGTCCCAAACTGAAGCAGAAATTCTTAAAGCGGCTTATTGTACTTATCGTGATACCGGTCACAAACTGGTTTTACAAGGCGAGCGAGCCGTAATAAATGAGGCTGAAGTGCTTGAATTGAGCAAACAAGTTGAGCAAATTTGGCATAAGTATATGGAATAAACGGTAAACCATTTAAGGCAGCAGTCGCAGTAGCCTCGATGTAACGCAGTAGAATCGAGGATAATCGGGGTTGGTAAATCCTCGATTCCGCTTTGCTGCATCGAGGCTACTTGCTAAACAAAAAAACAAAGCTAACCATGCTAAGTGTGCCAGCCAGCAAGTCGCAAAACAATTTAGCACTAACCGGCAATATGTGGATGATGCCAAGAAGTTGAAAACAGAAAATACCGAATTTTTTGAACAAATATGGTTCGGTATTTTAAGGCTTGTCTAAGCAAGGCGGATGATAAAAAAGGTGCGTAGGAAATTGTGACTTTAAAAATATAAAATAAGCCTGAATACCCTGAAATCATTGGTATTGATCTATATCGACCGGAAATTGAAAGCAGTCTGTTTGTAATCGGAGTACGCAAAAAAGTACGCCGAAAATTATATATTTTCGAAACATAAAATAAGTCTGAATACCCCGTTTTTATTGGTATCTAAGACTGATATGACGGTTGAAGAAGCCACCGCCAAGCACCAAGAGTTAAAAGCATTGCATGGCGTTATGCGTTCAAGGCTTTTAGAGATGCGTGATCGAAAGGGCTGGAAAGCATTGGGTTATTCAAGTTGGGAGGAGTATGGCCAGAAAGAATGGGGATATGAACGCCAGTATTTAAACAGATTAGCTACAGCAAGCCTTATACAATCAATCGTGGAGCCTATAGGCTCCAAACAGATACTAGAAACCCACTTACGCCCCTTATCCCAAGTACCCGACGACATTAAGACGCAGATATGGGGCCAGGTAAGCAAGGAACACGAGATAGTAACCCGGCAACAACACAAAATCAGGGCTTTGTTTTACCTAAACCAAGCGGGTAGCGGCCTTGTTGCTTTTGGGAACGAGTCAAACCAGATTAAAGAAAATATGGCACACGGCGAGTTTGGGAAGTGGATTAAGGATAATATCCCCATGAACCATAGTCAGTGCAATAAGTAAATGGCAATTGCCAAATCAAATAGCTCTCCGGAGGGCTATTTGAATATTGACAGCGAAGTTTTGCTTTTGGCTTTTGAACCGGAAGTCCGTGAAGTTATACGGGAGAAACTAAAAGACGATAATCAAGCTGACTTGTTAGGCAAATTAAATACTGTATGTTAGAAATGCGCAAGATGTGTAATTTATAGTCTATGGTTCATATATTACTTTAATTTAATTTAATTTAATTTAATTTAATTAGAATGACTTACCATATTGTTATTGATACCAATGTAATTATTGCAGCGATGCGCTCTAAACGAGGGGCATCGAATTTGTTATTACAATTATTAGGAACAGGTGATTGGCAGGCACATATTTCTATCCCTTTAGTTTTGGAATATGAAGAAGTTTGTCGACGCTTATTAACTACTTTAAATATAAGTCATGAACAACTTAATGATTTTTTAGATTACTTTTGTACTATTTGTCATCATCACAGGATTTTTTATCTTTGGCGGCCTTATCTTAAAGATGCCGATGATGATTTCTTGCTTGAATTAGCTGTTGAAGCAGGTGCAGATTTTATTATTACATTTAATAAAAAAGATTCTGTAGGGATAGAAAAATTTGCTATTCAAGCGTTAACCCCTAAAGAGTTTTTACAAAGAACTGGTGATTTAGCATGACACAATTAAGTATAAGCATTCCCGATTCAATATATAAAAGTGTCCAAGCATTGGCCACCCAAGAAGATATATCGATTGATCAATTTGTAGCCTTAGCATTAGGCGAGAAAATGTCTGCGTTAATGACTGAAGATTATTTATTGCAACGAGCAAAACGCGGACAGCGTGATAAGTTTTTAGCGGTATTGGCTGCCGCTCCTAATGTTGATCCTATTGTAGAAGATCGGTTTGGTAATGATACGTAACCCGACATTTACCAATATTTAAATGAATAGCCATGTAGGTCGGTCAACAGCTTTATCGTTGCCCGACATTTCGGCTCCGATGATGGGAACCCGTAAGATGGGTGAATTGTAGGGTGGGTAGAGTAGAGCGTTAGCGAAACAAAGCTGCGCGGGGGCATGTTGCCCCGTTCGAAACGTTTTGATGTGTTGCGGAAAACAGCAAACGTTAAGGACGGGGTTGCAAACCCCGTCCCGCTGGGCACTGTTCAAATAACAACTTACAGGCTCAAAATTGACTATTTACCACTTTAATGTCTGCTTTACGGATTAGTATGTTGTAGTTCATTTGGGCTACAATATACCCTTAACCACAAAGGAGCAACAATATGGCCACCACCGCTTATGTTCGAGCAAGAATCGACGAAAAGCTTAAAGAAGAAGCCACTGCTGTGCTGGCAGATATGGGGCTTACCGTATCCGACGTGGTACGTATTGTTTTGACCAAGGTTGCAAAGGAAAAAGCACTGCCTTTCGAGATGCGCGTTCCCAGTAAACTGACTGCTGAAACGCTCGCCAAGAGTGAACGCGGTGAAGATATTCATCATGCTAAAGATGCTAATGACCTCTTTGAACAGCTTGGCATCTGATGCGGCAGCCCGACTACTCCGGCCAGTTCAAGCGTGATGTGAAGCAATCTCAAAAGCGAGGTAAAGACATGAGTAAGCTCAAAACATTATTAGGCTTACTGATTGAAGGTAAGTCGTTGCCAGCAAGCTATCTTGACCATCCACTGAAAGGTAGCTGGAAAGGGTTTAGAGATGCCCACATTGAGCCGGATTGGTTGCTGATATACAAAATCATGGGCGATGTAGTGCGCTTTGAGCGTACAGGTAGACATGTGGATTTGTTCGATGAATACTAAGGCGCACCTTAACTATGTAAATAACCGCTCTGGACATTCATGACCCGTCGATTCAAAAAAAAGCGCCCATCTTTCATTACGCTGCCTCGGCATAAACGCAGCAATGAGGTTATCCGTCTCAAAGGACGAATTAAGCGCGACTCTGACGAATATGGTGGGATGTTCACAAGCCACTTGGTTCTCGATGAACCTGGTAGACCGGATTTATACAATCAGTGGTTTGACTTCTATTTCCCCGGTCAAGATCGGTTCACCATCTGGAATGCGGAAATTGTGACAGCACGCAAGGCATTTTGGGATGCTGCTCATGAGCTTGCTTACCAACGCACGACGGCAATGTTGACGCCAGAAGAACGTGCTGCCGAGTCCAATATAGAGTTTGAGCCTGCGGATTTTTCCAGCACCGGCAAAGTATTGAGTTACAAACTTGTTGGGCGTAAGAAGATGCAGTACGAGAAATTCAGTGGACTGACTTTTTACGAGCAGTTGGAAAAGCTGGAATCCGAGATAATCCGTGAAACGCCACCCACTATTCATGAGTCTTTCCGGCTTGATCCTAGCTATGCCTACGGTATTGGACTATTCATCATTCTTGATGTAAACGTAATCGACCGTGCAGCGATTGAGCAATCCATCACCAAATTTCGATTAATTAGTGAAACCGATTGGCATGCTGCTATTCCAGTACTGCGTGAGCGACTGCCCGTTGTGAGCGAAAAAGAAGCTTTGGCAGCTATTTAGGATTAGTTAAAACGAAAAATCGTTTGCCGAACCTGTTCAGAAAAAAAACCGCTTGACGGAGCCGGTGACAGTCAGGTTACGGCCATTATGAAAGCTCACTTAACGACAGCAACAAACCTAAAAGCCGTCATTCAGCAACCGCCCAAGATATTAAATAACGGGTTTATGTTAAATATTTAGGCGCTAAATAACAGTCCATTATTTTGAGGGAGCGGGAACAGATTTTTTAACAGATTTTTTATGCTTGAATAATTATTTAAGATAAGGTAGTTTATTAGACTACCTTTTTACTACCTAATGGACGAGAGATGAAAACCGCAAACACAACACCAACGTCCATACATCAAAAAAATGTCCCACTTTCTATTAAGCTGGGAGCTGAACAAAAAGACTCACTTGCCAAGATAGCAAAGAAAAAAGAACGATCTGTGCATTTTCTTTTATGCCAAGCGGTAAAGGAGTTCATTGACAAAGAAAATGCCAAAGCCGATTTTTACGAAACCGCAAAAAACGCAGGTGAGCACTACATAAAAACAGGACTGCACACGACACACGAAGAAATGAGGGCATGGGCTAATAGTTTGGGAGGCAATAACGAACTAACGCAGCCAATATGCCACAAATAATTTATTCAGAGCAGGCAAATCGTGACATTGTGCGGTTTGTAGAATTTATGCAAGAAATTGAACCGAGCCTTAAACAGCGGGTTATTTCTACAATCTTTGACGGCATAGAAATTTTGCAGAAGTTTCCTCGAATTGCAAAACCATCGCAAGATGAAAAATATAAGCACATGCGAGAGCTGTTTATTGCTTTTGGTGGGGCAGGATATGTCGTTTTATACGATTATCACGAAGAAAATAACATTGTTTTGATTAACTCAATTCGCCATACACTAGAGGCAGGCTACAAATTAGAGTAGTTCGCTCAATGCGTGACTCACATTTGCGATCGCTTATAAAGCCAGTGAAACTTTGGAGTCTTTTAGTGATAGCGAAAATAAGATTCTGGTAATCGGTGATGGTTCTTGGAGACCTAACTAAGGATATGGCTCAATGGTTATCAAAGATGTAACAATCAAAACCAAATCAGGTGCTCCCGTTCCGCCTGTTCCGGTTTCTGTACCTTTACCTTTACCTTCTGCTTCCCTCTGGGTGTTGGGTTCAACGCGTAAGGTGCAATCCATAGATACTGCACTGCACTGTATTGCGCCCTACATGCTTTATGGAATAAGCCGGTAAAAAAATATTTTAACCACAAAGAATATATTAAATACTCACTAATGTTGGAGAATAAATGATGACAATGGACGATAGAGACGGCGTAATTTGGCTGGATGGCGCATGGGTTGATTGGCGTGAAGCGAAAGTCCATGTATTGACGCATACCTTGCATTATGGCTTGGGCGTGTTTGAAGGTATAAGAGCTTATCACGCTGAAAAAGGCACCGCGATTTTTAGAATGCAAGACCATACCGATCGCCTGTTCCGTTCCGCGCACATCATGAATATGCCGATGCCGTTTACCAAGGATGAGATCAATCAGGTGCATCGTGATGCCGTTGCCAAAAACAATCTGGACAGCGCCTATATTCGCAGCATGTGTTTTTTCGGTTCCGAAGGTATGGGCTTGCGTGCCGACAATCTTAAGGTTCATGTCATGGCGGCCGCTTGGTCGTGGGGTGCTTATCTGGGCGCTGACAGCATAGAGCATGGCATTCGTATTCGCACGTCTTCTTATGTGCGTAATCATCACAACAGTACCATGTGTAAAGCCAAAGCCAACGGTAATTACATCAATTCCATTCTGGCTCTGCAAGAAGCCTTGTCGAATGGTTACGATGAAGCGTTAATGCTGGATCACGAAGGTTTTGCGGCAGAAGGCAGTGCAGAAAATTTGTTTATCGTGCGCAATGGCAAGATTTACACACCGGAAACCACCTCGGCACTGGAAGGCATTACCCGTGATACCGTCATGACCATTGCCCGCGAACAAGGTTATGAGGTGATTGAAAAACGCATTACCCGTGATGAAATTTATGTGGCCGATGAAGCGTTCTTTACCGGTTCTGCTGCTGAAGTGACGCCAATCAGAGAGCTGGATAACCGTAAAATAGGTTGCGGCAGTCGCGGCGAGATAACCGAAAAGTTGCAGTCACTTTATTTTGATTATGTCCATGGACGCCGCGACGACCATGCCGAGTGGTTGACTTACGTTAATTAACTATTTTTCCACGAAAAGCACGAAAGTCACGAAAAATACAAAACAAATGAAACCCTTGTATTGCACAGCCATTCCACGATGCCGGTCGGGGTTTGTAACCCCGACCGAAACGTTTGACAGCTTTAATGGCTTTCAAAATGTGAGTAACGGGGTTGCAAACCCCGTCACGCTTCATTCGTTGAGTTTTTTCGTGGATGCACTGATTTTTTCAGGATTAAGACCTTGAAATCACCCCGCATTCTGGTCGTCGGCCCGTCCTGGGTAGGCGATATGGTGATGGCGCAAAGCCTTTTTATCACGCTAAAAAATGCCCAACCAGATTGTCAAATTGATGTTTTGGCACCGGCATGGTCATTGGCCTTGCTGGAAAGAATGCCGCAAGTTGCAAAAGCCGTTGCCATGCCTTTAGGGCATGGTCAGTTTGGTTTGTTGGATAGAATTAAGCGGGGCAGAAAATTACGGTCAGAAGCTTACGATCAGGCAATCGTCTTGCCAAATTCCTGGAAATCGGCATTAATTCCTTATTTTGCCGATATTCCCGTTCGTACCGGTTATATCGGTGAATGTCGCTGGGGCTTGCTTAACGATGCCAGAAAGCTGGATAAAAACTTACTGACCATGACCGTCCAGCGCTTTGTCGCCTTAGGCTTGCCTGGCACCGCGCCGTTACCGCCTGAGTATCCGATTCCCGCTCTCGTCATTAACCGGCATCAGCAACAGGCGGTTATTGAAAAATTCAAATTAAGCAGTCATTTTGTAGGTCGGGTTAGCGATAGCGTAACCCGACAAAACCCAGCGACTGATGTTGGGTTACGCTCCGCTAACCCAAACTACAAGTCAACAACAAAGATATTGGCCTTATGCCCGGGCGCAGAATATGGCGAGGCAAAACGCTGGCCGGCAAGCCATTATGCACAAGTGGCGCGGGATAAAATTGCGGACGGTTGGCAGATTTGGTTGTTTGGTTCTGATAAGGATAAAACAGCCGCCGAACAAATTAACAACCAAGTTTCCGGGCAGTGTCTTGATTTTACGGGCCGAACGTCCTTGGCTGAAGCGGTGGATTTATTGTCACTGGTTGATGCCGTAGTGACCAATGATTCAGGTTTGATGCATGTTGCCGCCGCCTTGGACAAAAAAATCATCGCTCTTTATGGCTCATCCGATCCCGGCTTTACGCCGCCACTTAATGCCAAGGCTCACGTCATTTCTTTACATCTGGATTGTTCCCCCTGTTTTAAACGTGAATGTCCCTTGGGTCATACCCGCTGTTTGACGGAGATAAAACCGGAACAAGTGCTTGATGTTATTTAACAAACGTAAGGTTAATTTTTGAAAATCGCCATTGTTAAACTCTCGGCTTTGGGTGATATTGTTCATGCCATGGTTGCACTTCAGTTTATTAAAGCCTCTTTTCCGGCTATTCAAATTGACTGGATTGTTGAAGAACGTTTTGCCGACGTTTTAAAAAACAATCCGGATATCAATAATATCTTAACGGTTAACCTGAAAGCCTTAAAAACCAATAAGGCCGATATTTTTCAGCAGATTAAAGTCATTCGCAACTTTGCCTTAAATAACTATGACTTGGTTATTGATGCGCAAGGACTGATTAAATCGGCGGTTATCGCCAAGTTGCTTGGCAAGCGTCTCGCCGGGTTTGATGCGGATTCAATCCGCGAAAAAGCCGCCTCCTGGTTTTATGATGTCAAAGTGGCTTGTGCGTTTGACGACAATACCATTGATAGAAATGCGCTGGTTTTATCCAGTCCGTTAGGCATCACTATAACCACTGAGCAAATACTTAACAAAAAACCGTTCCTGTTTTTTGCCGATGAAGACCCGCAAATTTATCCTTTTTTTCAAAATAAGCGGAAAAATATTGTTCTGGTGATTGGCTCAACTTGGGATAGCAGAAACTATCCGGCAGACAAGTTTGTAAAAATAGCACAGGCGTTACAGCAAAATTGTTTGGTCGTTTGGGGCAGTGAGCAAGAAAGAGAAAAAGCCGACTGGATGGCCGCGCAATCCGACATTATACAAGTCATGCCCCGGATGGATTTAAACAGCTTAAAAGCACTGATTGCCCACTCCGATTTATTGATTGGCAATGATACCGGCCCGACCCATCTTGCCTGGGGATTAAACAAACCCTCCATTACCCTTTTTGGCCCGACACCGGTTAGCCGTGTTTACCAGACCGACATTAACAAAGTCGTTAAATCCGCTTCCCTTGTCAATCCGTTTAAATTGAATAAACAGGATTATTCAATTAATGAGATTGATGAAAACGAGATTATTGAGCTGGCAAAGGTGTTGTTGCGCTGAGTTTTATTTCCGGTCGGGTATGGCGTTCTGTTCATACCTTTATTTTTGGAAAATCAGGTTATTCGGAATCTGGCGTTGAAAGAAGTCACAGGCTGTTTGTCATCCGAATTTGACTGTGAAATCAGTCGGTACTTGAATTATTCTAACACTCTGAATTTATTGATGAAATTGGTTTGTACGAAAGCGGATACTGGCAATGGCTGATGATGACAGGTAGCCAACGGCCTCAAGAGACAATCAGCCATTTTCAGTGAAGGACAGGTAACTGGCTCAAAGCTGTCATTTCAGGATTTCCTTCGGGTAAATTCCAACCATCATGATGGGTGTCCCGTTCCCATTGGGCAAAGCTAGCCAACCCTGTGGGTTTTATAAATGCGCTGTGTAATTCATACTGTCATGTAGCACTCGCACAATGTGAATTTTGGTTGCTGTAACACGATAAAAAACTAAATGACGATTGATGTGAAATTGCCTGTACCCTTCTCGGATGTAATCACAGGCAAATCCCAATTCCGGATTTTCAGTGATTAAAGCGAATGCGGAATTTAATTCATCAAAGTAACAATCCGCCTGTTCCGCTCCCCAGTTTTTGAACGAATAAAGCCAGATATTTTTCAGATCTTGTTTTGCGAGCGCTTGAGTATGAATTTTGCGCATTTTCAGACTAAACCAGCTTCTCTTTTGGCTTCCAGCCTGATTGTTTCCATGTTTAATTCGCCAGCATCGCCACTCTCTTCGCCTTCAATCAGGGCTGTGCGTAAAAATTGCAGCTTTGAATTTGCATCTCTTTCTTCAAGCAAGCGTAAGGAGTCGCGCATAATTTCACTTACGCTTGCAT
>CAIUYS010000217.1 GCA_903903365.1 uncultured Methylococcaceae bacterium | reverse complement strand
TACGCCAACTCGCCAGCGGTACGCAGTTTTATTCAGCACATGGTGAAGCAGCAGGGCTTTTCGGAAACTTATTTAAATGGTTTGTTTTCGCAAGCTAACCGGCTGGATTCGGTTATTCGTTTGGAAAGTCCGGCACCCTCTACGGGGCCATCAAAGCCGAGTCTGGGCAGTTGGACGCGCTATCGCAACAAGTTTTTAACCGATGCGCATATCAGCAATGGCGTGGAGTTTTGGCGCAATAATGCAGACGCTATTAAACAAGCCAGCGCTACCTATGGCGTTGACCCTGAATACATTGTCGGCATTATTGGTGTGGAAACTTATTTTGGCAAAAATTTTGGTAAAACCTGTATCTTTGATGCCTTAACCACCTTGTCTTTTGACACATTCAGACGCTCCAGCTATTTTACCTCTGAACTGGAGAACTTTTTGTTAATGACGCGTGATGAAGGTTTTGATCCGCGACAACCGCAAGGCTCTTGGGCGGGCGCTATGGGTTATGGACAATTTATGCCCAGTAGTTTTCGAAAGTTGGCCGTAGATTTTAATCACGATGGCCGTCGTGATCTTTGGCATCCCAAGGATGCGGTCGGCAGTGTGGCGAATTATTTTTCGCGTAGCGGCTGGCAGTTACATAGTCCCGTTACCAAACGTAGCGGCCCCGCTAACGATGAGGCTGTTATTGAATTGAGCACTTATGAAGGTAATGAGTTTTGGCGTGTTTATCCCAACTTTAAAGTGATCAAGAAATACAATAACAGCAATAAATATGCAATGGCAGTCCATCAGTTGGCACAGGCTATTAAACAACGGTATCAGCAAGCTTATGCGGGCAATATTGATAACGTAACTCATTAAAAGTGGGTAGGTTTGGGGGCGTTTGGGATTAGAAAAAAGCTACCCGCTTAAAACCTGTCAGGTATTAAGTAGGGTGCGCATCGCGCACCACAACCATGCCAGAGAAAGAACCCTAATAGGCTACAGGTAGAAAAAAAAATAGATTGTAGTGCAAATAAAACCGTTTAGTGGGTGCGGTTTTAGGTGCGTGATGCGCACCCTTCAGCTGTCAGGTATTAAGTTTACAGTCTCCCAAGTTAACCACTCAATATAAGCGGTAAAATCAGAAATTTTCATTAGCACTGGCGCTTTTTAGTTGTATAGTAAACGCTTTGTTGAAATCAACCAGTCGGCTATTTAAAACGTTATTCAGATAAATAGTCATTGATCGTTTAATCTTTTTATAGAGGTGAGCCATGTACACATTAAAACATCCACTTTTGGTTACTGTGCTGTTGGTCTGTTTTGGGACGGCACCTGTTTTTGCTGCCGACATGGCGGCCGGTGAACAAAAGGCGGCTACCTGTATGGGTTGTCATGGCCCCAAAGGTAAAAGCAGTAGTGCTCAATGGCCTAATTTAGCGGCTCAACAAGGGCTTTATCTAGTCAATCAACTTAAGGCATTTAAAGCGGGAACACGTAATAACCCGATGATGCAATCCATGGCCGCCAACTTAAGTGATGACGATATCAATAACTTGGCCGCTTATTATTCCAGTCAACCCGCTGTTAGCGCAGGGGCCGATGCAACCTTGGCGAAAACAGGCCAACCCAAAGCCACTATGTGTTTAGGCTGTCATGGCTCGTCCGGTGAAGGTAACGGTCAATTTCCAAGGCTTGCCGGCCAGCATCCCAATTATCTGGTAAAGCAATTAAGCAACTTTAAAGAAGGCGAGCGTAAAAACGGACACATGCAAGCTATTGCCGGCAACCTGTCTGAAGAAGAGATGAAAATATTGGCCGCCTATTTTGGTTCCTTGTAGTCGCCACTCTTTAGTTTAGCCTGTCCGGGTTTTAAAAATACCCGGACAGGCTAGTCACGTTAATCAAATCTAAAGCCGGTTCATCAGGATTGAACAGGCGTAGGCCGGAATAAGGATTTTCGAACGCAAGCGAGAATAAGCGTTTCCGGCAGCTCTGTATGAGAGTGCCGGAAACGCCACCACGCGCTACGCCTTTCGACAAGCTCAGGACAGGCTTGGGTGGTCTTATTCTGGCCTACTCCGTAGAGTTAGATCTCAATCATGGAACACGGATGACACTGGTTTATAGGGGTTTCAACGGATTTTATTTTTAGTTGAAAATACGTTAAGCAGTGGTAATATTTTCATGAGATTAAAAAACTTATATTATCGGTGTTTATCAGTCAAATC
>CAIUYS010000216.1 GCA_903903365.1 uncultured Methylococcaceae bacterium | reverse complement strand
ATTTTTAAAAATGGCCCCCTTGAATGTCTTAAAATGATTGTCGTGCATGAACTGGCTCATTTAAGAGAAAAACAGCATAACAAAGCATTCTACAAATTATGTGAGTACATGGAACCCGACTATCACCAGCTTGAATTTGATATGCGGCTTTATCTGACTTACCTTGATGTTGTCGGGAAACTTTATTGAAGCAGCGGGTCACTATTTCCGTTGTACCAAAAACTTGTCCAGTTGATTGGCAAATGCTTGTATATCTTTTGAATTTAACGCAGCAGGGCCGCCAGTATCAATGCCGCTACCGCGCAACGTATCCATAAAGTCACGCATACTCAAACGCTCTTTGATGGTGTCTTGGGTATAGCGTTCGCCGCGTGGATTAATCGCATGGCCGCCTTTGCAGATAACTTCAAAGGCGAGGGGAATATCGCCGGTAATGACCAAGTCACCTGCACTTAAGCTTTTGACGATTTCGTTATCGGCCACGTCATAGCCGGACGCTACTTGCAACAGCTTGATATAACGAGAGGGCGGCGTTTGAAGAAATTGATTGGCAACCAGCGTTGTCGTTATTTTGGTGCGCTCTGCCACCCGAAATAAAATGTCTTTAATCGCTTTCGGACAGGCATCCGCATCAACCCATATTTGCATGGTTTATTCTCAATCAGTAAAAAAATTATAAGTTCTCTGCACAGTAGGCAGCTTGCAAAAAATATCCTGCAACGTATCGCGCCAGAAATAGCGGATGTCGGAGTTCAACGCCAGCTTTGAAATTATACGGTATGTTTTGTGACATGATGACTGGAAAATCCGCATCGGCGAAGGTGGTGTTTAAGGTCGACAGTAGGAAAGTGGTTTTTTTAAAAGGGTAATGATTTTTGTGCTAACAGGTTTTATACGAGCGGGGCAGTAAAGCATAAAAACTTCCAAGGCCATTAAGCCCTGGAAGTCTTCAAGAAGAAGGGTGTAGCCATTCAGATAAAGACAGCCATAACATCAATATTGACCGACTTTGACTTGTTTACGGTTAAACTTAAGGTTAGTGACAATAGCCGCCGAGGCGAACAGGGTAGATGAAATAATAAATTCGCCTGAAATAAAACCAACCAAACCGGTTATAAATACGGCAGCTGTTAAAATGTCTTTTTGAAGGTCGTTCATGGGTAATCTCTCTATAAAGTTAAAGGGTTTTTTGAAGTACAGGTTAACTATACAGAAGACTATAAATGTTGACAATAATGCTATGGATATATGGATTGTTTCTTTATTTGATACAATTGATTCATCACCCATTCAGATAAGTTAAGAGCAAGCAGACGGCTTATAAGCAAGAAAATTCAGTCAGAATGTTCTTCCCGACAGGGGTGGCAAGACTTAGGGCAGGGCGTGTTGCGCACGCCAAAAGGAATCAAGAATATACGGTTCGTGGTTACCGTTGCGGATTTGTCACTGTTCAGCGTATAACCGTAGGGGCAGACCTATGTGTCTGCCCTAAATTGGATATACCGGTTGAATTGGGCGAACACAAAGGTTCGCCCAGAGGTCTGTTCTTACGGGTTGCCTTAAGCCTTCAAAAAACGCAAGCCTTCCTCGTCTGCCTCCACTTTTATAATATCACCCGCCATAAAATGTCCTGACAAGATCTCTTGCGCCAGCGGATTTTCCAATTGTTGCTGTATCGCACGTTTCATGGGTCTGGCTCCATAAACCGGATCAAAGCCAGCCTCGCCTAATAAATCGATGGCTTGATCGCTTATCTCAAAGCCAATTTCCCGATCCCGTAAACGTTGACGCAGGTGTTCAAGTTGAATGCTGGAAATAGCCCTGATTTGTTCACGTCCCAACGGGTGGAAAACAACGGCTTCATCAATCCGGTTGATAAACTCGGGTCTAAAGTGTTGGCTGACTTTTTCCATGACCGCCGCTTTCATTACAGGGTAAAGGGCTTCACCGGCCAATTCCTGAATAATGTCAGAACCCAGGTTTGAAGTCATTACAATAACGGTATTTCTAAAATCAACCGTTCTGCCTTGACCATCGGTTAAGCGGCCATCATCCAGCACTTGTAACAGAACATTAAAGACATCGGGATGCGCTTTTTCGATTTCATCCATCAAAATAACCGAATACGGTTTACGTCTGACCAGTTCGGTTAAATAACCGCCTTCTTCATAACCGACATAACCCGGAGGTGCGCCAATCAGTCTGGCAACCGAATGTTTTTCCATAAACTCGGACATATCAATACGCACCATAGCATCGGTGGTATCAAACATAAACTCTGCCAAAGCCTTGCACAATTCAGTTTTGCCTACACCGGTAGGGCCCAGGAATAAAAATGAACCGTTGGGGCGGTTGGGGTCTGACAATCCGGCTCTGGAACGGCGGATGGCATTGCTGACGGCTTTTAGCGCTTCCTCTTGACCGACCACCCGTTTACTTAAGTATTCTTCCATGCGCAATAATTTATCACGCTCGCCTTCCATCATTTTTGAGACCGGTATGCCGGTCCATTTGGAGACCACTTCGGCGATTTCTTCTTCGGTGACTTTATTGCGTAACAAGGTCATTTTATGAGCTTCGGCGGGTGCTGCCATCGTCAATTGCTTTTCCAAGGCAGGGATAATACCGTACTGCAACTCTGACATTCGTGCCAAATCATTGCTGCGACTGGCAACTTCCAGATCGGTTCTGGCATGTTCCAGCTTTTCTTTAATCAGCGCCGAACCTTGCAAGGAGGCTTTTTCCGCTTTCCAAATTTCTTCCAGATCGGAATATTCTTTTTCCAGATCGCCAATTTCTTCTTCCAGAATTTCCAGGCGTTTTTTGGACGCCGCATCCTGTTCTTTTTTAAGCGCGACCTGCTCAATTTTTAATTGAATCAAGCGTCGGTAAAGTTTATCCATTTCTTCCGGCTTGGAATCAATCTCCATGCGGATACGGCTACCCGCTTCATCGATCAAATCAATGGCTTTATCCGGCAACTTCCGGTCAGCAATGTAGCGGTAAGATAATGTTGCGGCCGCAACAATGGCGGGGTCGGTAATACTGACGCCGTGATGGACTTCGTATTTTTCTTTCAGGCCGCGCAGAATGGCAATGGTATCTTCAACGGACGGTTCATCAACCAATACTTTTTGAAAGCGCCGCTCCAGGGCTGCATCTTTTTCAACATATTTGCGATATTCGTCCAGTGTCGTTGCGCCGACACAATGCAATTCACCCCGCGCCAACGCCGGTTTTAACATATTGCCTGCATCCATTGCGCCTTCTGCTTTACCGGCACCGACCATGGTATGCAGCTCATCAATAAATAAAATGACCTGACCTTCCTGTTTGGCTAGATCATTTAAAACCGCTTTCAGGCGTTCTTCAAATTCCCCCCGAAACTTGGCACCGGCAATCAATGCCGCCATATCCAAGGCCAACACCTGTTTGCCTTTAATGCCTTCGGGTACTTCGCCATTAACGATACGTTGCGCCAGACCTTCAACAATCGCTGTTTTACCGACGCCTGGCTCACCAATGAGCACCGGATTGTTTTTAGTGCGGCGTTGCAACACCTGAATCGTGCGACGAATTTCATCATCCCGACCAATGACGGGATCAAGTTTGCCTTGCGCCGCCCGTTCTGTCAGGTTGATGGTGTATTTATTCAAGGCTTGGCGTTGATCTTCAGCGTTAGTATCATCAACCGACTCACCTCCGCGCATTTTTTCTATAGCAATTTCGACATTCTTTTTAATGACACCGGCTTTTTTGAGCAGATCATTTAAAACCCCTTTTTCTTCACAAGCCGCCAGTAAAAACAACTCGCTGGAGATAAACTTATCATTGCGTTTTTGCGCCAGCTTATCGGTTAAATTGAGCAGGCGGGACAATTCGTTGGATATTTGGACATCACCACCCGATCCGCTAACCGTAGCGATACGTGCCAGTTCCATCAGCAATTCTGTGCGTAGCATTTGCGTATTAACACTAATTTGAGCCAGTAACGACTTGATGCTGCCACCTTCCTGATCGAGTAACGCGATCATTAAATGGACGGGTTCAATAAACTGGTGGTCTTTCCCCAAAGCCATACTTTGAGCATCAGCCAGTGCTGATTGAAACTTGCTGGTTAATTTATCCATCCGCATCGTATTCACCTTTTAAAAAAGAGTTTGAGT
>CAIUYS010000215.1 GCA_903903365.1 uncultured Methylococcaceae bacterium | reverse complement strand
TTGATTGGGTAGTTAGGTTTTATTGTTGTAATTATAAACTATAAAATTAAACGAATAGAGATATGAGTGACTAATATAGTGCTCGTGTAAAAAATCATACAGGTATTATGTAATGACATTTATAATTCAGTGGATTGAAAATAGTGCAGGTGCAGAAGACGTTATCAAGATTAATACTCCGGCAGGTCAATTAGTCTTAACCAGCCAACAAGGCGTAATTAATAAAGTAGAATGGAGTCTTGATGAACCTGTTTACGCACAACACCACGAACTACAGCGGCCATTTGAACAGTATGGGGTTAATCCCAATAAACACATTAACATTAAACTGTTAAAACAAGGCAGTGCCTACCGGCATAAAGTGTGGGCCGAGTTGTGTAAAATTCCTTTTGGAGAAACCATGACTTATTTTGCCTTGGCCCAAAAAATAGACTCGTCTGCGCGAGCGGTCGGTAATGCATGCCGGGATAATCCTTATCCTGTGATTATTCCTTGCCATCGGGTGGTATCCGTTTCCGGTAAGGGCGGTTATTGCGGACACACAGACGGAGTTTTTATGGACATTAAAACGCAATTATTGGACTTTGAGGCAAACTATAAACAATGACAGCGATTGCCTTGATAGACCAGTTTCTTGATGCCGTCTGGGTAGAGCAGGGTTTAAGTGAAAACACCCTTTCCGCTTACAGCAGTGATTTAAGGATTTTTGCCTTATGGTTGGCGGATAAATCCATGCTGGAAGTCGATACCGTTGATTTATCAAAGTTTCTGGCGAGTCGTTATAAAGAAGGCATCGGCAATCGCTCGTCGGCACGTATTTTATCCAGCCTGCGCCGTTTTTATGGATATTACATCCGCGAAAACAAGATAACCATTGATCCTACCGCATTAATAGAATCACCGCTTATTGGTCGCTCCTTACCCGTATCGCTTTCTGAGCAGGATGTCGAATTATTGCTCAATGCTCCTGAAGTAACCAATGCCCAAGGATTTAGGGATAAAGCCATGCTCGAAATGCTCTATGCAACCGGACTTAGGGTTTCTGAGCTGGTGGGTTTAAAATTTGAACAAATCAGTTTCAGACAAGGCGTGGTCCGAATTATTGGCAAAGGCAATAAAGAACGCTTGGTACCAGTGGGTGAAGAAGCCATGAACTGGTTGGACGGCTATATGAATCAAGCCAGAAAAAACATGCTGGGTGAGCGGCAATGCGATTATTTGTTTCTGTCCAACCGCGCTGACGGCATGACAAGACAAGCTTTTTGGCATATCATCAAACGCCATGCAAAAAAAGCAGGTATTAACAAAGAATTGTCGCCGCATACTTTAAGGCATGCTTTTGCGACGCATTTGTTAAATCATGGTGCCGATTTGCGCGTTGTGCAATTATTATTGGGGCATGCCGATTTATCGACCACACAAATCTACACCCACATTGCCCGTGAACGCTTAAAAGAATTACATTCAAAATATCATCCCAGAGGATAGTTAAACATGGCTCAAAATATTCACCCGTCCGCTTGCATAGCGCCTGATGTTGTACTGGGAGATGCTGTTACCGTTGGCCCTTTTGCCGTTATTGAAAGCGGTGTCGAGATGGGAGCCAACTGCCAAATTGGCGCTCATGCCGTGGTGCATGGCCGTGTAAAAATGGGTGACGGTAATATTTTACATCCCCATGCCGTTTTGGGCGGCTTGCCGCAAGACACCGGTTTTAAGTCTGAAACGGTTTCCTGGTTAATCATTGGCGATGATAATAACTTTAGGGAAGGCTTTACAGCACACCGTTCCTCAAAAGAAAGCGGTGAAACACGCATTGGGTCAGGTTGCTATTTTATGAATAACAGCCATGTTGCCCATGATTGCAATATTGGCGATAGCACTATATTTGCCAATAATGTGGCCATTGGCGGCCATGTTGAAGTCGGTAATAATGTGTTTATGGGCGGTGCTGTCGTCGTGCATCAGTTTTGCCGGGTCGGTTCCTTTGCGATAGTGCAGGGCACAACCGGCCTTAATATGGATGTTATTCCGTTTATGCTGATAGGCGGGCGACCCGCCAAACATTACCACTTAAATACCGTAGGTTTAAGACGTGTCGGTATTACCGGCGAGCGCTATAACGTACTGTCTGCGGCATTTCGCTTGTTAAAAAACAAACAAAGCCTGGATGCGCTGGAAGAGACTGAAGAAATAAAGCAATTAAAAAACTGGTTGGCCGTTAAATCCAAGCGCGGCACGCATGGTTTTATTGAGGTATCGGGCTAATTAGGATTGGCTTTGTGTAATATCTATTTCCTAGGCACCGGTTCCATACGCGCAGTAAAATGTTCGTAACCATTCAGTTCCCCTCTTTAAAAAAGAGGGGTTAGGGGCAAGCCCCTCCTAAAGTGTGTTGGTTTAAGCGCGGGCAGACATGGGCCGCGTCACGGATCTGCTACGTGCCAGGTAGTAGTCTACTGGAGTTCTTCGGAGGACAGTAGCTTCAACGCTTGGAACCAGAGCTTTGACGATGGCTTCGAGGACTACAACGATAAGTCCAGCACCCTTCCGGTCAGGGTGGTGCGGACTTTTTAACTACACACTCTTTAATACTTTTGCTTTTATCCGTGTAGTGGGAAGTTTTTTTTGAGGTTTATGGCTCTTTATTACGATTTTCCGGTTTATCGGGATACTTATAAACTGATACTTAAGATTGTTGAAGTGACCAAAGACTTCCCCAAGGATTATAAATACACCTTGGGGCAGGAGTTGAAGCGTGATGCCTTGCAATGGGTCAGAAGTATTTATCGTGCCAATAAATAAACGCAGAAAAAAGAGTATTTAAGCCCTTTTTTGGATGAGTTTGAGTTGGTTAAATTGTTTTGTAGATACCATCTCTCCAAATCAATTGCAAGTAGATAATTACCATGCTTGTGGTTGATAATAGGCGTTGAAATCAATGTTCATACCGCTTTAAATCCCGGTAAAAATTTTCATGGGAACCGTAATCCAACAAATTAAGCACATCCGCTTCCAGGTTGTAAATTTACGTCAATAGAATCAGGTTAAGATTGACCTTGAATTTTAATATCCAAATTCCGGCAAAATCCCCCGTCTTTAACTCGCCTACATTGAGGATCTTTTATCAGTGTTTTAATGGCCGTTTCCAGCGCGTAGGATGGCTAGAGGCGATAGCCGAAACCCATCATAATTAATTCCTTATGCGATGGGTTTCGCGCTGCTCTACCCATCCTTACTATCAACTTAAACCGGACTATCAACTTAAACCGGTGCAGTCGTCATTAAGTGGTTACTCCGTTTATGTGCCTAACACCGCTTTTTGTATGTCGGTCCATCCGCCATGCGTTTCGCTTATATCCCACCAACGGAGTCGCTACTCCCTCATTTCAAGGGTATTGCCCTTTGCGAGTGATCGCACATCCCGATAAGGTTTAAGCGTATCAATGGCTAAATAAGACCACTCGCCGCCGTTGTTTCGGCTTTCGATCCAAATGCCCTCATGACCGTATTTAGTAAAATCAATACGGACTTACAGTATATGAAGGCCAAACTTTACCGTTAGCGAGTATTCGGGAACCGGATGCACAACGGTATCCGGTATCGCGATAATGCCCAAGTCTTTATTGATCACTTCATTATAATTAGGGGTGTATTCGTTCCCAAGTTCCAGATTGGGAACAAGAAGAACATTAACTGTTTTTGCTTTTCTTCGTGTCTTGGTGGTGAATGCTTTTCTATGCGGATATTTAACTGCATCGCTACCACTGCACTTAGTGGTTAAATATCCGTATAGAATTTCACTTTTCCGGTCTCAATGTCGTACATACCGCCGACAATGCCAATGTCACCGTTTTTTTCCATGGCATCCAGCAAAGGGCTTTTACTTCTGATCTGCTTGACTGTCAGTTGCACGTTTTTATCGGCCACTTTTTGCACAAAACCGTTAGTAATGGCGGTGCTTTCTGCCGGGTCTTCCGCATTGACGGCATCGACAGCGGGTTTTATTTTGTTTAACAGGCCTGTTAAATGATCCAGTTCCACGTTTGCGCAAGCGCCTTTAATTGCGCCACAATGCGAATGTCCCAACACCACAATCAGCTTTGAACCGGCCAGCTTACAGGCAAATTCCATGCTGCCCAGAATGTCGTCGTTGATAATATTACCGGCTATCCGCGTGCTAAATACATCCCCCAAGCCTTGGTCAAAAATCAGCTCCACAGAGGTGCGTGAATCCATGCAACTCAGGATGATGGCAAGGGGAAATTGACCTTGCCGGGTATCATTAACCTGTTCCAGTAAATTACGGTTGGCGTTTAAATTATTTACAAAATGTGCATTGCCTTCTTTCAGTATCGATAATACTTCTGACGGGGTTAATGCTTGTTGTGTGTCGTAG
>CAIUYS010000214.1 GCA_903903365.1 uncultured Methylococcaceae bacterium | reverse complement strand
TTGGTCCGGATGATGTTTTGCGAATCTCTGTGTACGGTTACGAGGATTTAAAAACTGAAACCCGCGTGTCAGCCGAAGGTCACATTTCCATTCCGCTGATCGGTGAAGTGGATGCAAGCAGCAAATCCAGTATGGAACTGGAGAAAACAATTGCCGCGCGTCTAATCGATGGCGGCTTTATTCAGGATGCCCAAGTCACTGTCACGGTGTTGGAGCATGTGAGCCAACAGGTTTCAGTGCTGGGGTATGTCAAAAACCCGGGTCGTTATCCGCTTAATTCCGATAGTTCAATAGTCGACTTAATTGCCATGGCCGGAGGTATTAACGAAATGGGTGACAGTAAGGTGGTGGTGACCCGCGAGGTCAATGGCAAGCCCAAAAAGCAGGAACTGAATTTGCAGATTTATTTGGAAAATGCCGAAAACGTCACGCCATTTAAGATGCAGAAAGGTGACATGGTATATGTGCCCAAGGCCCCCATGTTTTATATTTATGGGGAAGTTCAACATCCGGGCGGTTATCGCATTGAACCTGAGGTTTCGGTGGTGAAAGCGTTGTCGATTGGTGGGGGTCTTACATTACGTGGAACGGAAAACGGTATTGTTATAAAACGCAAGGACAGTAGCAGCGCTTTGCGGGAAATTGATGCGGAGTTGGGAGACGCCGTATTAAAAGATGATGTGGTTTATGTTGGCGAGCGTTGGTTTTAACGATTGCAACACCTGAAAAATTTATATGGCCATTATCAGTTACCCAATTTGAGTCAATAAAACAACGGAACAGCATGAATTTTCATCAATTTATTAATATCCTATGGTCACGAAAATGGCTTGTCCTGTCATCTTTGATGATAACGGTAATCACAACCTTGGTTGTTAGTTTATTGTTACCTAAACAATACGTTGCCAAGACTTCAATAGTGGTTGATCAACGCAGTATTAATCCGGTGACAGGCCTGACCTTGCCGGTACAACTAATGCCGGGCTATATGGCGACGCAAGTCGATATGATTGCCAGCCATAATGTAGCACGCAAAGTGGTGGAAACACTTAACCTCAACGACAACCCGGAAAACCAGAAAGACTTTGCTAAAGCCAAGAGCACTGGCGATATCAGGGACTGGACAGCTGATTTATTACTGAAAAAACTGGAAATTATTCCTTCACGCGAGAGCAGCCTTATACAGATTGATTTTACCTCTATCGATCCGCAATTAGCCGCAAATATTGCCAATGCCTTTGCCGATGCCTACATACAAACCAGCATCGAATTACGTGCCCAATCAGCAAAATTGATTGCCGATTGGTTCGACGCAAAGATGGTTTCGTTGCGAGAGCATTTGGAGAGTGCGCAGTCGGCACTATCAACCTATCAACAGCAACATGGTATCGTCGCGACTGATGACCGTCTTGACCTGGAAAACGCCCGCCTGACTGAGCTATCAAGGCAGTTGATGGAAAGCCAGGCTCGCACCAACGAAATGCAATCCAGAAAAGATGTGCTGATGGCCACTGTTAAACAAGGCAGCTCTTTGGAGTCGTTTCAGGAGGTATTGAGCAGCACTTTGATTGAAACACTTAAATCGGAATTGGCGCGGGCAGAGGCTAGTTTTGCCGAATTGTCCAAGCGGGTTGATATAAATCACCCGCAATACAAGCAAGCAAAAGCCGAAGTTAACAGCCTGCAACAAAGAATTCAGTCTGAAATAAAAATGGTGCTAAACAGTATCACTAGTGGAGTTGCTTCCTCTAGCCAACATGACAAAATAGTAGCCAATGTCCTGGCTGAACAGAAAGCTAAAGTGCTGGAACTGAAAAAGCAGCATGATGAAATGGCGGTGTTTAAACGTGAGGTGGAAAACGCACAGCGGGCATACGATACCGCCACCCAGCGTGCTGTACAAACCCGCATGGAAAGCGAGATTAGCCAAACCGATATCTCTATCCTTAATCCCGCCCTTCCCCCGCAAAAACACGCCAAGCCAAAAGTGCTATTGAATATGGTTTTGTCGGTTTTTCTTGGCAGCATGTTAGGTGTTGGCTCTGCGCTATTGGCAGAATTGATGGATCGTCGGGTGCGATCTGCTTTTGATATTTCAAAGGCGTTAGCTATTCCTGTTTTTGTTGTCTTTTCCTCCGCGGTCTCCAGGCCAAAGCGAATAACCTGGTTGTTTAATTTTGGCAATACCCTTGGCGGCCTAAACGATCAAGGCAGAGCATAAATGCTGGTAGCAGAAACTATAATCATGAATAAGATGTACAACGAAATAACCAAGTCAGAAAACACTGCTTCCATTGGGTCTCTATTGCTAGATGCCGGAAAAATCAGCGCCAGTGATACCGAACGTATTATCGCCTTGCAAAAACAGAATGGCATGCGCTTTGGCGAGGCAGCAAAGGCTCAGGGGTTGATCAATGATGAGGACATTCAAAAAGCCTTATCGCAGCAATTCAATTTTCCCTTCTTGACTGCAAGCGAAGAAAATTTCAGCCGGGAACTGGTCGCGGCTTACCAGCCCTTTAGTGCGCAAGTTGAAGCGTTGCGAGCTGTGCGGGAGCAATTGATGCTAAGCTGGTTTACCGATGCCCATAAAACGTTGGCGATGGTCAGCCCCTGTCGCGGTGAAGGACGTAGCCACATAGCGGCCAATTTGGCGATTGTTTTTTCCCAACTTGGCGAACGCACTCTGTTAATCGATGCCGATCTGCGGCAACCGCAGCAGCATGCGTTATTCCATCTACAAGGCGGCTACGGCTTGTCGGACGTGATGGCCAAGCGAGCCGATCTGACGGTTGTTACACAAATTCCTGCCTTCCGGGATTTATCAATCTTGCCAGCTGGCACAGTGCCGCCAAATCCGGTTGAATTGATAAGCCGTGGCTTTAAAAACTGCTTGCAACAATTGCAAACACAATTTGACGTAATCCTGATCGACACCCCACCAGCAGAACAGGGTATGGATGCTCAAATTATCGCCTCTTTGTGTCATGGCACGCTCTTAGTGGCGAGGCAACACAAAACTCGTCTGAATGATTTACAGATGCTAAAAAACGCTTTGCAAGACACGGGCAGTCAATGTCACGGCACTATATTAAATAATTTTTAATTGGTAAAAACAAAGACAAAATCTAATTATGATTGCAGTAAACAAAACCAACATGGCTAAAGTCAATGATGAAGAAATTTCGATTGATAAGGTTAATTCTCTTGTTGGGCACTATCGGTGTCAACCAGTAACGGACTAGATAACGGTGCATTTATGTTTGGACTATTTACAGTGTGGCAGCAAAAACAATACAACGGGCAATCCGTTCTTATGGTCGTGTATTATGCTGCTCATAGGATGTGGAATGCCTAATAAAAGTTATGCCATAGAATCCATCAAGCCTTACGTTGCAACCAGTATGCTATATGACAGCAACTTTTTACGGGTATCTGACAATGCCCCCGTTTCGTTTACCGGTGGTAAAAGCGACAAAAGCGAATTTATCAAACAAGTCACAGCGGGATTTGATATGGACTGGATAATCAGCAGACAGCACGTTATTATCAAAGCCAATACCAACCAGAACTGGTTTCAAAACTTCACCAGCTTGGATTATCTTGGCTGGAACACTCAGGCCCAATGGAACTGGCAACTGTGGAACTACCTTAATGGCGAAATCGGTTACACCAATGCCCAAACATTGGGTAGCTTTAACAATTTGAATCGCCTGTTAAACAACCTACAAAATAACCAAAGTTACTTTGCCAACGCCGGTTACCTGTTTCACCCCAACGGCAAGGTCAAGTTTGGCGTGTTCAGGAACGAGTTTAAGTATGACGATAAAAGCCGGCAAATCAGCAACAACATTGAAGATAATGCCGAACTCAACCTGCAATACCTAAGCCCCACCGACAGCATTTTGGGGTTGCGGTTACTCGCAACTAATGGTCAATATCCAAACCGCCAGTTTACCTTGGGCGATACCCAGGATAATACTTACACGCGATTTAACTATGCGCTGACTGGGGATTGGCATGCCAGCAGAAAAATGCGTATTGATGGGTTTATCGGCTATACACAACAACATTATGCCCATGTCAGCGCCCAAAATTTTTCCGGCATAAATGGACGGCTTAATCTGCATTGGCAAGCCAGCGACAAAACATTGCTTGAATTGTCTGCAATACGTGACATCACCCAAGCCCAGAACCTGTTAACCAACTTTTTGCTAATCCAGGGCGTGGCGTTTAGCCTCACATCGGAGTACAGTCCAAAAATCACCCTAAAGTTACCCATGTTTTACCAACAGCAACAATATTTGGGTAGCGTAGGTACCAATGTTTTTGGCATTGAACAACAAAAAAACAATGTCGGCAATATCGGCTTTAACTTGATGTATCATCCATTGGATAACATCAACATCGGACCCGTGCTGACCTACGAAAAGCGCGACTCCAACTATTCGTTCAGATCTTACGAAACCCTATCGGCTGGAGTTAATTTCCAGGTAATTTTTTAAATATTTTTATACGTAGACGATTTTTTGACACATGAAGACATTTAAGCCTACTAATAAAAACGTAATATACTTTTTTGAGAAAAAACGACAACGATTTTACCTGATGAATCTATCGAACTATCTGTGGCACTCTACTCTTAGTTACGAAAAATGCGACCCCAATGGGTTGCAACTTACCGACTGGGGTTAATTAACATGTGGTTATGAAAAATAATTGCAGAATATGGCATCGTTGCAACTATGATCACATTTAAAGTAGCAGAGATAAAAATGGTGGTAATCCAGATTTTCTCTATCGCATCTAAAAGAGGTATTCGAGGTTTTTATCCTAATTTAAAGACGTTTGGAAATCTCTTTGATGCGGATGGATTGAGGCAAAAATAGTTTTATTTGTGGTCTCTATGAACCTTTGAATTCTGTCTCGCTGGGTTGGCGGCTTATCTGACTCTCTAATAAACTAGAGATTTGTTTCGTTAAGCCAGTTGTTATCCCATAGAGTGATGTTAAATATTTTTTATTTGGCTCTCGCCAGGAATGTATCTGGTTTTTCGATGCCGGCTAATGTTGTGCCCTGGCAAAGTTCAAATTCCGGTCAATTACCTTGTTTCCATGCGAGCTATCCATCATCTGAATTGAAGGCTGATATGTCATTTATTACACAAAATTACAGCATATACGACTCGCTGGGCATAGTTAGAATTTTGGCTTTTCTGGGAGGTATTCTGCTAGCCATTTTGTTCGGGTTGTTGGCAACTACCGCCAACCCCATCTTCATTGCTCTTGGCATCGGCCTATTGCTTGGCGGGATGCTGTTGACCAAGCCCGCTTGGATTATCTGGGTGGTTCTGGTATTAGGAATGCTGGTGGCGGGTGTGATATCCATCTGGGTCGATGAACTTGCCAGCAAGGCTAAGTGGGGTGTTTCGCTGTTGGGTTTCTTGCTCATGCTTATAGCTCTGCTCAGGGTCATTAGTGTGCCAGACACAGTGCGGGGCACACCTGCCTTCGTCTGGCTGGTATTGGTGTTCATCCTATATACAGTCCTAAATAGTATTGCTCATTTGTCATCAGCCTATGAGATATTTGGTGGCTTCAAGCGTTGTTTTCAGGTTGCTGGGGTCATGTTTGCTCTGGCTTGGCTTGGGTTCACTGAGAAGCAGGTGCGTCGTTGGCAGGTGTTTTTTATTGTCGTCGCCATTGTACAGCTACCTTGGGCCATCTATGAGCTAGTTAAGTTGGTGCCTATCCGCGAGAGTGTTGCAGACGCATACCCCGGTATGGTACCCATTGACGTGGTGGCAGGTACATTTGGGGCATCTATGTTTGGTGGCGGCTCCAGCGGCCAAATGGCAATTTTCCTTATAGTGGTACTGGCATTTTTAATTGCCCGCTGGCGGGAAAAGCTGCTCGGATTTGGCAAATTCCTCTTTTTGCTTTCATTTACTCTTCTGCCTTTGTTTATGGGTCAGACGAGGGTGGTGGTCATACTGTTGCCAATTATGTTTCTCACGCTTTATCGGCGCGAATTCATCACACGTCCACACGTCGCGTTAGGCGTGTTGGCGCTAGGCACTGTTCTCACGATAGTTGTGGGCTATTTCTACCTTAGCTCCTCCGCAGTATCAATTGAACATGAGCTTATCAATACTTTGAAATACAACATCCATGAAGCGGGGTATGGTAACAATGTCCTCAATCGAACCACAGCTCTAACCTTTTGGCTTGAGAGACAAGGGCTTCATGATCCCATTTCCATTGTATTCGGCAACGGGCTTGGGGCTGCGCATAGCGCCACGAATGGTTACATTTCTAGGCAATATCCCGGTTATGGTATTGATTTGACCGCGTTATCCTCCTTGTTGTGGGAGGAAGGGCTGTTTGGTACTGTTCTGTTCCTCGGTACGTTTGTGCTGGTATGGCGTACAGCTGGCCACTTGCAGCGTGGCACGGTTCTGTCCTGGATGCGTGCGGATGCTGCAGCCATCCAGTCAGCTATCTCATTATTTTCAGTTGAGCTTGTCTACGGCCCGGCTTTACTCGAAGACCTTACTTTTCAAATCTTTTTTTTCACACTGCTAGGCTACACAGCGCTGCTATATCGTTATCACACAACTTCTTTAGCTCTTAAAATAGAACCAAATATAAGGTATTCACATATCGATAAAAACTTGAAAGGAGGGAAATATGCTTAAGGTGTTGGCAATATACCCGGCCTTTGATTGTAACATCAACGAAATGGCCGTGGTCTGGGCAAGGTTATGCGAAAGGGGAGAGTCGAAGTGCGCGGTAGTAACTAATATCAGTGATACCTTAAAAGCAAATATTGCCAAATCTTCAAGGGAAACGCTTGACAACCTGGAAATACATCGGTTTGTTGCACCGTTATCATCGGGAAAAACTTTAAAACAAATAGTTGATATCGCAAGCGAGTTGCGCCCAGATGTCATATTCTGTGCCGTTGTTCATAATCTGCCAATTGCACGCGCCGTGCAGCGTACTTTTCCAGTGCCAATCTGCCTGCACACGGAATATTTTCTGGACACGAACTATGGACTTAGAAGAAGAGCATTTCTTGGGTTGAAATGGCTCCGCCCAATAGTTCACAAATGGTATAGGGCAAATATTCTTTCCCAATGTCAAGCGGTACTTTGTTCTAACCCCGAAGAGTTTATTTATCTGAATCCAAACAAGGCTAATAATAAACTTTGGTATCTTCCTTGGCCAATCATGAACAAACATTTGATTCGCAGTTATGAGCAGCGTCAATCGAACCAAGTTGTTTACATCGGTTCTTTGAGCCAAGGTAAAGCTGTGACAAGGTTAGTGGATTACCTCTTGGCCCTGTTAAAAGAATTTCCATCTTTTGAAGTAGTTATCGTTGGGCCGAAAATTGACCGGACTGCTTACCGCGCTATTGCAACCCTTAAACAAAAAGGCAAAGATCAAGTGAAGTTGCTTGATCGTTGTTCCAAAGAAAAGGCGTTGGATTTAATTGCGTCCTCTTTGTTTGTGATATCACCGGGAAAATGCTTGGGTTGGGGAATTATTGGCGATGCATGGGTTACGGGCACCCCAGTCATAACTGCAGGACTGCATTATGATTTGGCAGATGGCGGTAACTGTATTTTAGCTCCCGACGTTCGAACCTTCCTCTGCTTATTTGCCAAACTGAAAAGCGACAAGTGTCTTTGGACAAAACTGTCTGAAGGCGGACTAGCTAGCGCCGCGTTGCATGATGTTGATTTAGTGGCCACACGTTTGCTAGAGTGTTTAATGGAGGTTTTGCAGAAACCACAAATTGAGCCGCAATCATTACAGATAAGTAAATAGAAATTAAATGTCCTTATTTTCATGAGCAATAGCCCATATTCACAGTTTGCAATAAAGCGTGGCGCGTGGCGATTCCTTTCTGGAAAAGCTTTGTCAGCGCCTCTGACGTTTCTTATATTGTTTTTGCTTGTGAAAATACTACCTTTGATCGAATACGGGGCCTACGTAACCCTGGTGGCAGGAATAGAGATTGGTTACGGCCTGTCGGATTTTGGTCTTTATTGGCTGGCGGCACGATACTTGCCTGAATATCGCATGAATGCATCGGGGGAACAAATCAAAAGGCTATGCATACGTTTTCTGTCTATGGCGGTATTTTCACTGTTGGCTATTGCCTTGATTTTTTTAATTTTTCTTGAAAATTATCTTAAATGGGTAAATCTGGACACCTATCTCATAGCGGCACTAATTTATTTAGGGGTATTTGTTATTGATGGTTTAGGGCGTTTTGTACGCGAACCCTTGATGGTACCCATGATGATGATAGATGAGTCACGCAAAAGCATGGTGATGCGCCAGCTCTCATTTGTTGTATTGATAGTACTGCTTGAGTTTACAGGAAATGCCATGCTTACCAATGTAGCTTTGGCAGAGATAGTAGCTGCCTTTTTAAGTTTAATTATATCTCTCATGTTGATGAGACGGCGACTTACGCATTTGCAGGACCAAGCCAGCCAGTTGGACTGGTCTGAGCCGCGCATGGGCACCCTTTGGCGCATAGCTATACGTATGTATGCCGCCAATTTATTAACATTGCCCTACAGTTCGCAAGCATTTATCAACCTCATTCAGCGCGTCCTGGGTGTCGAGGCTGCAGGGCTGTTTGGCTTCCTGCTTAACCTTCAAGGTCAAATAGCTCGCTATTTGCCTGCCACCCTATTGTTCAGCATCATTCGTCCCAAGCTGGTTGCAAGCTACGTGGGTGGAGGTGGTATGGACGAGCTCAGTCGCAATGCCAACTTGGCGGGCAAACTCAGCCTGTTCGCTCTTATGCCTCTGGTTGTCATGGCCGCCTTGACCGGAGATACGCTCGTAACTTTGTTATCAGGCGGCAAGTTCATGGGTAGCGGCTGGCTATTTCTGGGCTTCATGTTAGTGTTGGTGCCAATCTCCCAGGGTCAGTTAATCGAATCTGTTGCAGTGGCTTCTGGGCATGCGGGCCTATGCACCTGGGCAGCTGCCAGCGGCCTTGTTACGCTCCCCCTCATTTGGTTTTTGCTTGATATGGGCATGGGATTGTGGGCGGCGGTCATCGCCATCGGAGTGGGACGGTTGCTCTTCAACATAGTTTTGGTTATTGGCGTATCCAAACTGGCCGGGTATCGGACTAGCTGGATAGGGTTCTTGAAGCTCGCAGTTAGTGCGCTAGCCACATATGGCGCAACTGCTTGGTTACCCTTAGACACTGTTGTCCCCGATAATTGGCGATCAGTTTGGATTCCAGATATTTGGGTGTCGGCATGGATTCCCATAATGTTACGATTCATACTTACTGGATTCATCTATCTTTCGTTTACATGGTTAATCAAGCCCTTTAGCTCTGGTGAGCGTGCACGGATCAATGGTTTAACTAAGCACCGGCTTTTCGTTTGGTGATGACTCCGCACCTGTTGGACCTATGTGTTGGGACTTGCACGCCTTTGGGAACGACAAAGATCTTTTGTCCATTGAGCGACATATCTTCGTTCAGAGTGTGAGCATGAAATAACGGGTAATTGCCGCGCGGCATATAGTTGGAAAAACTTACCGCTGCGCCACCATAAGTATCAATTATGTGCGCTATTCATACCTCATCTCTCGTCAGAATATGGGCTCTAAGACGCAATTATTATAGAAATTAATTTCTTGAGCCCTTTATAAAGAGCTTCTAAGCCCCCAAATGAGGAATAAGCATCTGCTAAAAAAATGAAAAAAAACGAATGGACAATGTATTCTTTATATTCAAAACGCTTTAATACTTGCGCAAACAATGTCTTAAGCCACCTAACACTATTAAGTAATAAAACCAATCCAAAGCCAAGAACAAAAGAACCAGCAATATCGCTGGGGTAGTGATAACCCAATGCTATACGAAAAACACCAACCGTTATCATTGCCCACATTAGACAGAAAATACCTGCCCTACGATTTTCTAGAAAAATTACCGCACATAGGGAGAAAAAAAGTGTTGCTGTGTCGCTTGGGAATGAACCAAGCCTACCCCAAATGTTTTCATGTATTTTTACAAAATTAAGGTGAACGCTAGTATCAAGGATCGGCCTTATATGAGGAGTAAATTGAAATTGAAATGAAACTGAAAGAGCGGTGGCGAAGCACGTAGCAAGCAAACCCACCAAAATGCGACTACGTCTTTCTATTAAGTTAGGTAAGAACCAAAGTGAAACAAGCATAACGAAAATCGGAAAGCCTCGGAGTATTAGATTTTGTCCAAATTGACTGATAATTTTAAATTCTATTTCATTTCTTATTAAAAATAAATTTATATTGATTAGTAGTGAAGTGTCTATTTGACTAAAAGATAACATTATATTCAACTCATAAGTGCAATTAATTGTTGGGAGGGATGGTATCCTGAATTTTGTGTAAACGAAGTTTAATTTAACGATTAGGCCATCCCGTGTTTTCGTAAACTGCTTTGGTTTTTGCATTGTTGGCGCCGATTGAAAACTGACCATCTGTGCCGATTGAAAATTGACCCGGGGATTAGCACCCGGTGTAAGCCTCTCCGAAAGTGCGTTGATAAACTTCGGCGAATGCTTAATGCTCAAAGTAAAACAATGGGTTGAATGCAGATAGAACAGAAACAAAATTGTTTCCTCATGCTGTACGCGCAAATTATTGTTTATAATAAGTATTCCTGTCTTTTTTAAGAAAATCCAAGGCACTTTCAGAGGCTTGACTTTGGTGTCGTTTTTTTAAACGTACCCAACGATGCAATTATTTTTTCACAATCTTGAAATTTGCATCACTTTCGTCACAAACCCGGAGAGATGGTGGCTTTTTCTTGTTTCTTTTGTCATCTAGATCATCTACTTTTGTCTGGCATACCTTGATACGTCCTTGAGTGGTGTAGTCATTCTTGTTCGGTTTCCATTGGTAGGTTTCCGTATTTTTGATGTTATCGTGAATTATAAACCAGCTCACTCCACTATTCTTGGAGAACAGAACAGTCACGCGCTGTTTCGAATCAACTAATGTATTTGAGGAATGCCACTTCAAGGTTGCTTTGATGCCAACCATCAAGGTTTCGCCGCCGTTTGGATAGAGCACCTTCAGTGAGGTGTCATGGACAGGGCTAAGCAGGGCGAGTCTGAACCGATTCTGCTCATACCCATACACTAGAATCTGCCCGGCTTCATTGATGGCGATAGCGTTCGCAAATATCCATCCGGAATTGGCGGGCAGAAAGTCATTCAGATCGCTGAGGGTTTTGGTGGCGATGTCGTAGAGAAAGGCGTGCTGGTTACAGTCTGCCGTACTGGAATAGCCCACCACCTGGCCTTGGTCATTAAGGTCGTAGGCCACCGTACGGGGCTCATTGGCGCACTCGCCCAGCAACGGAAGGGCTTGAATGAGCTGTCCGGATTGGGAAATGAAGGCGCGAATACCTTTGTACACATTGTTTTCGTATAAATCACTATTGCCCGCCACTTGGCTGTTGGCGTTGATGTTTGTAGCAGTGCTCTCCCCTAAGCCATTACTATCCGTGCCCAGACTACCCAGATTGGTCAGCGTGCCATCGACTTCCCAACGAATGGCGCGACCACCTTTAAACCCATTGTTGTCGGATAACCAGCTATAGCCCGCAACTTGGCCGCTGGCATTGATGGCGTTAGCTAGGCTATACCCATTGCCATTATCACTATCCGTGCCCAGACTGCCCAGGTTGGTCAGTGTGCCATCGGCGTTACTGCGGAAGGCGCGCCAACCTTTAAACGTGTTGTTGTCGAACACCCGGCTCTCGCCCGCCACCTGACCGCTAGCGTTGATGGCTCTAGCAATGGCCTCACCATAACCATTACTATCCGTGCTCAGACTGCCCAGCGTGCCATCCGCTTCACTGCGGATGGCACGCCTACCTTTATACACATTGTTGTCGATTAACTCGCTATAGCCCCCCACCTGGCCGTTGGCATTTATGGCTTCAGCAGAGCCAGCCCTATAACCATTACTATCCGTGCCCAGACTGCCCAAGTTAGTCAGCGTGCCATCGCCCTCCCATCGGATGGCGTCATTACCTTTGTACACATCGTTGTTGTATAAGCCGCTATGACCCGCCACCTGGCCTCTGGCATTGATGGAATAAGCAACACTATACCCCCATCCATTGCTATCCGTGCTCAGGGTACCCAGATTGGTCAACATGCCATCGACTCCCCATCGGAAGCCGCGAAATCCTTTGTTCACGTTGTTATCGTAGAAATAGCCGTAATAAGCCACTTGACCGGATTCGCTCAAGCTCTTGTTCGAAACCTCTATATAACTGTAATCGGTGATCACCTGGATAGTGTAATTTTCCGCTTGTTCCAAGCTGGTGTAACCGAACATGGCGGACTGCATTGAAGTAATGGGTTGTGGTTGAGGCGCGACAAGGGGGCGTTTTTTTTTCAGAGCCTCATTCAGCTTAGCTGCGCCATCGGCGACGTTACCCGTCCGGCACAGGCTCATGCCATCGTGTTGCAAGCTCAGCACTAAATTCATCACCGCCGGGTCGATGGGCTGGTGTTGCAACAGGGATTGTTGAAGTTGTTGCTGTTCTGTTATACAAGGCGGTGGTTCTGCCAAGACTGCAAAAGACGTCGCCAGAAGCGGCATGGCCAGCTTTAAATAAAGGGTTGGCGTTTTCATTATTTTTACTCATTATTCCAATTCGTGGATTCAACTCCGAAGTGCAGCACTAGTCCTTTTACTTTTTTCAATGGCTAGGCAAAAAATTACTGTAAGAGGTTTAATTTATAGTAACAATTCGAACTAAAAAAACAATCCGTAAAAATACCTATATGCACTAACTCAAAAATAAGTGGCTTTGGTATTCAAAAACCTGTTCACAATTTTTTTAAACATCTCTAAGTACACATAACTCGATCTTCAAGTTTTTAATTCTTGACTTTCAAAAACCCAGCTAAACAAAGCGATAGAGGAACAAATGCTTTTCTGTACATGACGTTTTCTGTGTATACGTATTGGTGGCAATACCCTGATTTATCTATAATCTCCATAGTCAAGCTAAAAAAACTTGAAGATCGAGTATAAAGATTACAGACCTTTCTATAACTGCTCCTAGCCGTTATGCAGAGCTCTGCATAACGAAGGCCGACCGTAACGATTGCTGCGTAAAGTAACGCTGAAGCCAGCGCCGCACCTAGGTTTGTTTGGTTTTTTAAATAAAACAGTCGGAAGTGACTAACGCAAAATGTTTGATGTAGATTTAAAGCAACGAGTAATCTTGGTGTAATTATTTTTCAAGTGACTGATATTATTGACGGCAATTAGAATTTGTATCGTTTAAAGTACACTATAAATGAACCGTAATTTTACTCAGGCAGAATGCGGGCTTCAAGGGTGTTTTGCCAACAGGGTTCAATTGGGACAGTTTTACGGCGATATTCTGTCCGGAATCGACACAATATCAAGATTGAGATCACCTAAGCCATATTTTAATGACCATACTTTAAAAATAGCAAGAATGTAGGAGCGAAAGGCATTGCAGGCCAACTTTACGCATTTACGCAGCAATCCTTACGGTCGGCCCTATTCTGAATATGGATTACCAAAATCCAGAATAGGTGTTATAGGTGGTCGTCGATTCCGTCTCGTTTTGGTACTTTAGTTATGAACTGTCAGTAAATCAGGTTGCTATATTGATTTAAGAATGTCAGCGATCTTGTGTGGATTATCGTCGATATACCGCTGCGTGGTGGCTATACTGCTATGCCCTGCTATCTGCCTGACTGAGTTTAAATCAATGCCCTGATAAGTAAGCTTGGTTATCAGTGACCGCCTTCCTGTATGGCTACTGGCATCCTTAAATCCTGCTTTGTTGTAGATATCACCAAGCACTCTAACCAATGCGTTCGGACTAAACGCTGTTTTCTTTTAGCTTCTAAATAGGGGGCTTCCAGGCTAAAGGTCATACCGTCTTCCGGCTTTCTTGCGATCAGGTATTCTTGAAGTGCTTTGATTACTGTTTTGTTTTCCAGAGACACATCACGATGATTACCGCCCTTGGTGTACGACTGCAACCAGTCGCAATACTTTCTTGATGGAATCGTGTTCAAGTACATCACCAATCTTGAGTGCCGCCAGTTCCTTGGCGCGTAAACCCAGATAATTACTTAATATGACAATGGCTTTGTTTCTTTCGGGATGGTTGCCGCCTGCGATAATACGCATAAAAAAGCCGCCAGGTTTAAAGCTAACGGCTTGTAATATTGGCTCGCCTATGGAGGGAAAAGCAAATAATTAAAGGGTTGAATAGTTAAAAAGCCCGAACCGCACGCACAGGAAGCTGGTAGCTATTATTGCTGCTGTAGTACTGGTAGCCACTGCCAAAGTCATGGAACCACGCGTAGTTGCTATCGTACTCCGTAGAGCTCCAGTAGGCGTTATTAGCAAAACCACCAACACCTGCCTGCCGTAAATTAGTATACATCAACATCAGCTCACCTTCTGAGGGTAAAAACCAGTAATCTTCAGTCGGTGTAGAATACAAATCAGCAGCACTGGCGGCTGTACCTGACGTGCAAACCCGAAGCATGGCTTTGGTGTTATTCTGACCTTTGCCGACTGCATTAGCAGTCCATCCATCTAATAAAATCTCCCCTAACCCCTCTTTGTCAAAGAGGGAGACTGAATAATTACGAGGTAAGAAACTGTCGTATTGAATCTGGCTGTAATATTCTACAACAAGTAAAATTAGGATCGGCCAAGACTACAGATAAAACGCTAGTGATTGGTGAACGTGTTTATATTGGTGCTCATGCACATATATATGCTGATGTTACTATTGGAGATGGTGCCACCATTGGCGCCGGCGCTGTGATAACTGAAGATATAGCACCCTATTGCTTAGTATTGGGTAATCCGGGTCGTATCATTCAACAAGATTATGATAATAGTGCGTTGTTATAGAGTTGTAAATTGATTAAATAATACTTCGGACAGTTTACACAGAGATAGCAGCATTGTTGGCGCCAGACACTAAAGCCATGCCAACTATGCCTTTTTAGGTTCATGTCATAAGTGCCATAAAGTTTAGCGTTGCACCATGTCAAAAATCGATAATTATTACCACCTGTATTAATTTGTAAGGACTACCGGATTTTGGTGTTCACTGTAATTTTGCAAGGGTGTAGATTAATAGACAATTTTTGACTATATTTAAAAGCATGTTCATGACAATTAAGAATCATCATGCGTATTAAAATTAAATTAAAGTGGCTTGATAAGTGCTCTCCTTTGCTGGTAGCTTTTCTCCTGTTGTTGCCCATTCAGCAGAGCACTGCGGCCAATAATATTGGTCCGGATGATGTTTTGCGAATCTCTGTGTACGGTTACGAGGATTTAAAAACTGAAACCCGCGTGTCAGCCGAAGGCCTGATTTCCTTTCCTCTGATCGGCGAAGTGGATGCAAGCAGTAAATCCAGCATGGAGCTGGAGAAAGCAATTGTCGGGCGTCTAATCGATGGTGGTTTTACTCAGGATGCCCAAGTCACTGCCACTGTGTTGGAGCATGTGGGCCAACAGGTTTCTGTGCTGGGGTATGTCAAAACCCCGGAACGTTATCCTCTTAATTCCGATAGTTCAATAGTCGATTTAATTGCCATGGGCGGGGAGTCGCTATTTTTGCGATAGATTTTTCCGGGAATCCTGCTCGAAAAATCAGTAAAAATCACGCGACCGCCAATGCCTTCGGCTGCCCCGATTCGTCCTGCTTCACTCGTATCAACCCAACAAGGGGTTGAAACATCACTACGCATTGACTTGACGCCGTTTCGTAAATCCTAAATTTTCACTAAGCTACGCTTCGTGAAAACATAGGCCCTACGGCTATCGCGGACTAAAAATCTTCACTTCGCTTACGCTCCGTTTTCATGATTTTTAGCGCCGGAGGTATTAACGACATGGGTGACAGTAAGGTTGTGGTGACCCGCGAGGTCAACGGCAAGCCAGAAAAGCAGGAACTGAATTTACGGATTTATTTGGAAAATGCCGAAAGCATCGCACCATTTAAGATGCAGAAAAGTGACATGGTATATGTGCCCAAGGCCCCCATGTTTTATATTTATGGGGAAGTTCAACATCCGGGCGGTTATCGCAATGAACCTGAGGTTTCGGTGGTGAAAGCGTTGTCGATTGGTGGGGGTGTTACATTACGTGGAACGAAAAACGGTATTGTTATAAAACGCAAGGACAGTAGCAGCGCTTTGCGGGAAATTGATGCGGAGTTGGGAGACGCCGTATTAAAAGATGATGTGGTTTATG
>CAIUYS010000213.1 GCA_903903365.1 uncultured Methylococcaceae bacterium | reverse complement strand
GTCATCTCTGGCGTTTGACACCATCTATGCCGAAGGTCAGCGGCGCTATGTGGAATCGCTTTCTGCTTATGCGCGTCAGTTTTTATCCATCATGGAAAAACCGGATGTTGACCATATAGAAGGTTTGTCTCCGGCTATTTCTATTGAACAAAAATCCACTTCGCACAATCCACGCTCAACGGTCGGTACAATCACCGAAATCTATGATTATCTGCGTTTGTTATATGCGCGTGCCGGCACGCCACGTTGTCCCGAGCATCATACGTCACTGGAAGCACAAACAGTCAGTCAGATGGTTGACCACATTCTTGCGCAACCGCAAGATCAACGCTGGATGTTGTTGGCACCGGTTATTAATGATCGTAAAGGTGAGCATAGTCAGTTACTGGATGACTTGCGTGCCCAAGGTTTTATACGCGCCCGTATCGATGGCGTTGTTTATGATTTGGATGAAGCACCGGCTTTGGATTTAAAAAAGAAACATACCATAGAAGTAGTGGTGGACCGTTTTAAAGTACGTGATGATATTGCTCTACGCTTATCTGAGTCCTTTGAGACGGCTTTGCGTATTGCTGACGGTATCGCAATTGCTGCCTGTATCGAAGATGCCACGGAATTGGTTTTTTCCGAGCGTTATGCATGTATTCAATGCGGTTACAGTTTAACCGAGTTGGAGCCGCGCATATTCTCGTTTAATAACCCCAAAGGTGCGTGTAGTAGCTGTGATGGTTTGGGTGTCAGGCAGCATTTTGACGCTGATCTTATTGTCCATAATCCTGATATCAGTCTTGCCGGCGGTGCTATTCGTGGTTGGGATCGCCGCAATGCCTATTATTATCAAATGATTTGTTCACTGGCCCAGCATTACGGTTTTGATCTTGAAGTGCCTTTTTCAGAGTTGCCTAAAGAAGCGCAAGACGCCGTGCTTTATGGTAGCGGAAATGCGGCCATTGAATTTAAGTTTATGTCCGGCACGGGGTCGGTTAAAACAAAAAAACATCGTTTTGAAGGTATTATTGCCAATATGGAGCGGCGTTACCTTGAGACCGATTCGCAGATGGTTCGTGAAGAATTGGCAAAATATCGTTCTCATAAGCCCTGTAATGTGTGTAATGGCGCACGTCTTAATGTCGCTGCCCGACATGTTTTTATTGAAGAATTTCCGATTCATCAACTGACCCATTTACCTATCCGCAAATCGCTGGCCTTCTTTGAGACGTTATGTCTGCCAGGGCAGCGGGGCGAAATTTCTGTAAAAATTATCAAAGAAATTCAGGAGCGACTGGAGTTTTTGGTTAACGTCGGTCTGGATTATCTAACGCTGGATCGCAGTGCTGACACACTCTCTGGCGGCGAAGCGCAGCGTATTCGTCTCGCCAGTCAAATTGGCGCAGGTTTGGTAGGCGTTATGTATGTGCTTGATGAGCCGTCTATCGGCTTACATCAGCGCGACAACCAGCGTTTGCTTAACACCTTGTTTCATCTGCGTGATTTGGGCAATACCGTCATCGTGGTTGAACATGACGAAGATGCCATTCGTGCGGCTCAGCATATTGTTGATATCGGGCCTGGTGCGGGCGTTCATGGCGGTCAGATTATTGCCCAAGGTACACTGGATGATATTCTTAATAACGAAGATTCCTTAACAGGCCAATATTTGTCCGGAAAAGTGAGTATTGAAATTCCGGAATCATTAACGCCTATCGATAAAGACAAGTTAATTACCATCCGCAATGCCTATGGAAATAATCTGAAAAATGTGGATATTTCCTTTCCGGTGGGCTTGCTGACTTGTGTAACCGGCGTTTCGGGTTCCGGTAAATCAACCTTGGTTAATGACACGTTATATGCTCATGCGGCACGGTTAATCAATCGTGCCGGCGTTATTCCCGCACCTTGTGATGCCATTGAAGGGCTGGAGCATTTTGATAAAGTGGTTGATATCGATCAAAGTCCGATAGGTCGAACGCCGCGTTCCAATCCGGCAACTTACACCGGTTTGTTTACGCCGATACGCGAGCTTTTTTCTGCGACCCATGAGGCACGTTCACGGGGTTATACGGTCGGTCGTTTTAGTTTTAATGTTAAAGGTGGACGTTGCGAAGCCTGTAAAGGGGATGGTGTTATCAAAGTTGAAATGCACTTTTTACCGGACATTTTTGTGCATTGTGATGCCTGCAACGGCAAACGGTATAACCGTGAAACGCTGGAAATACGTTATAAAGGTAAAACCATTCATCAAGTGTTGGAGATGACCGTAGAAGATGCGGCTGAATTTTTTAGTCCGGTGCCCACGTTAGCCAGAAAGTTGCACACTTTAACCGAGGTCGGTTTGAGTTATATTACCTTGGGACAAAATGCGACAACGCTTTCCGGTGGCGAAGCGCAACGCGTTAAACTGGCTAAAGAGCTTTCCAAACGCGATACCGGCAAGACGTTATATATTTTGGACGAGCCGACGACGGGACTGCATTTTCATGATATAAAACAATTGCTGGGTGTACTGCATACCTTGCGTGATCATGGCAATACCGTTATTGTTATCGAACATAACCTGGATGTCATTAAAACCGCTGACTGGCTGATTGATATGGGCCCGGAAGGCGGCGATGGTGGCGGTATGCTGGTTGCCGAAGGCTCACCGAAACAGGTTTCTGAAAATGCGGCTTCGTATACGGGGCACTATTTAAAGCGGTTTTTTGAGTAAGCGTTTTTTGGTTAAGTTAACTCGCAATAAATAACCAGATACTTAAAGATATTACAGACCACGAAGACACGAAGTTCACGAAGAAAAACCAAAGAAAAATCTTCGTGTTCTTCGTGTCTTCGTGGTGAAATGTCTTAAG
>CAIUYS010000212.1 GCA_903903365.1 uncultured Methylococcaceae bacterium | reverse complement strand
TGCACTACCCAAGAACCAACGTATTAATCCCCAAACCCGTAGTTCATTGAGGGCGGTTTAGTCCAACAAGGTTTATCTGTCGCGATTTAGTTCATCGCTTCGATCCAATTTGGGTGGCGCGACAGATAAACGCTATTCGTTCGTTTTAGGCCTCTACACAAAGGAGAGTAGTATGAATTTTAAGAGTTTAATGTTGGCTTCGTTTGCATGTGCGTTTTTAATTTCAAGTGGAACGGCATTTTCAGGCGTGCAGACATGTGGGCCACAAAGCCAAAAGACAGGTCAGATATATAAAGTGAATGGCTCAGGTATTAATTTAATGTCGGTACCAGGAAGTAGCGGAAAAAAACTGGTAAACGAGAAAGCAACTGCTGTGCTAGGTTCAACGCAATACCTAACTATAGATAATTCAACAACAGTGAAAGAGGAATGCAATGAAGCAGGCTGGTCTAAGGTTGGTGTTACAGACCCAGATTGGTTAAAAGATTCACATATAGGCTGGGTTCCTAGTAAAGCGTTACGAGGCCAAATAAAGAACGCTGCTGGCCAAGAAGAATTTACTGAGGCAGATTTTGTCTGGGACAAAAAAACAACACCATACAAAAAGATCATTATTGCAGGTGTTAACAAAGTCCATAAAGAAAATTCTAATTGTAAAAAAATCGACCCATCATCGGCATATTTGTCATCAAGTAAAGGCACTGCCAAAGATCCCGTTTTCTATGTAACCTGTGGCGAAGGGGCAAATACATTTAATGCATTCTTTGCAAAATCCGAAATTGAAAAAGGCCAAAGCCTATCCGCTGTAAAACACATAGACAAAAACACAGCCATACAAAAGTGTGAAGAATATGCAAAAAATAATGCAACTCATCCAAGTACAGTAGATTTTTCAAGATTCATGGATTTAGCTGTTACAGAGCATCCAAATGGAAATACAACGGTTATCTCTTCATTTACAGCTAAAAACAGTTTTAATCTGGAGCTGAAATATAACATTCGGTGTTTATCAAATGCCAGCGGCTTGTTAGAAGCAAATATCAATGAGGCAAAATAGGCCTAACCTTGCGCTCAACCGGAGCGCGGTTACAATGCGGTTTTATTTATCAGCTTTCCGTGCCGCGCCCGGTTAGCCTTACGTTAGGGGTTTGTAGATGCAGGTGGTATCGGATAATGGTGGGTAATATGAATGAACCAACAAAACTGGCACTCGCTAGATACAATAGGCTTGAAAGTAGCCTTTGGAGAAGAGCAGCCATCATATCCGCCATTATTGGTTCTCCGCTATTAATACTCACAAACAAAGAGACAACTGCATTTGCACTTATGGTTTTATTTATTTTTATTTGGGGTGGTCTTTCTGCAATACAGGCGGCTAAAACTGATAAACCTATTCAAGCAATATTATATTACATAGGGGTATTGATATTCTCAGTAGGTGCATTTGCCAATATATACTGGCACTTAGGTGTAGACGAGTTTAAGGAAGCACCTATTAAGAACGACTTCCTCGCTTCACTCTATTTCAGCATTGTGACATGGACAAGTTTAGGCTATGGAGATATTAAACCTGTTAGAGAGGCAAGAGCGTGGGTCGCTGCTGAATCAATAATGGGGTACATCTATATGGGAATTCTGGTTGGACTAATCATTTTTTATCTAACAAATTCTAAAAGTACGGAAAGATGAAAATCAATGAGCGCGGTAGGCTGGGGTGAGCTTGCGAACCCCAGCAAATTTTACAACCGAGTCTAACTCAACGCTCAAGCGGGAAATAACAGGGTAAATAACAGGGTCAGAGTAAACTTAACTCAACTAAGATAATTATAAATTTACTCTGACCTTAATAGCAATTTGATAGTTTTACTTACTTTGCCAATGACCGGTATCGGGAAGCCTAAATCCATACCCCGATGTCTGCAATGGGTCGTAAGCTGGCAGTCAGTACCAACTTAAATCCAACACATTTTCAGAGAGGCTTACCGCTACCCCCTCTTTTTCAAAGAGGGGGGCTAAATAGTTACCGTTTAAATTGTCAGCCAGAAAATGTCCAACATACCGCTAAACAAAAGCTTTCGGCATTTTCTCTCTAAGCTTTAAAAATCGTTCATAGCGTGTTTTGGAAATTTCCCCACTTTCCAAGGCCATTAATACTGCACAACCTTTGTCTTTTAAATGCCTGCAATCATTAAACTGACACTTATCTATGAAGGGTTGAAACTCCCGGTACCCGTAAGCCAAGCGTTGTTCTGTCAAGCCCGCCAAGCCAAAAATGGCGACTCCGGGGCTGTCGATTAAATCACCGCCGTCATTTAAATGATACAGCGTTGCCGCTGTGGTGGTATGGCGACCGTGTTTGGTGGTTGCCGAGACGGTATTGGTTTTTAGATCTTTATCGGGGATGATGGCGTTGGTTAATGACGACTTACCTACACCTGATTGGCCTGCCAGCATACTGACTTGATCTTTTAAGGCACTTTTTAATTCATCCATTCCTGATGCCGACCAGGCACTGACCCGGTAAAGCGGATAGCCCAGATTGATATAATCCAGCAATTCTTTTTCTATAATGTCGGTTTGCGGAAGGTCGGTTTTATTAAGCACTAAGGCAGCGTCGATATTATGATTTTCACAGACGGCCAGATATTGGTCTATCAATAAAAAATCGCAATGCGGTTCGACTGCAAAAACGACAAAAATAGTGTCAATATTAGCCGCAACCGGTCGGGTTTTGCCATTTCTGGAGGGCCGCTCCAGTAATGAACGTCGGGGCAGTATTTCTTCGATACGACCCTGGCCGGGTGAAGACAAGGTCCATAATACCTTATCGCCAACGGCGACTGTTTCCAGTCGCCGTAAGGTTTGGCACAGAATAATTTCCTGGTTATATTCAATCGCAATGCCTTGGCCCAAATGGGAAATAACCAAACCTTCCAGTAGCTCGGCCATTAGATTTTGGTTTCTAAATGGGCGATACGAATCGCTGCTGGCGGATGACTGTAATGAAAAGCCGAGTACAGTGGATCAGGCGTTAAGGTGTTGGCATTTTCTTCATAGAGCTTAACCAGTCCGCTAATCATTTTGGAAGCTTTGGCATTATTGGCGGCAAAGTCATCGGCTTCAAATTCAAATTGTCTCTGAAAATAAGCACTAATGGGCTGCATAAAAAAAGTAAAAGACGAGGAAACCATTAAAAATAATAATAAGGCGGCGGCATGTGAGGGTTGTTGTACGCCCAAGCCGGTATAAAACCAGGATTCATTAATCAACCAGCCTAAAATCGCCAAACTGATTAAGCTCATAATGGCGGTGGCAATCAGCATTTTGATAACGTGTTTGCATTTAAAATGTCCCAATTCATGCGCCAGTACCGCTTCCAGTTCTTCGTCTTCAAGCGAGTTAACCAGATTGTCAAAAAACACGATGCGTTTGTTGTTACCCAGGCCGGTAAAATAAGCGTTACCGTGGCCGGAGCGTTTGGAGCCATCCATGATAAATATGCCTTGGCTGTTAAAGCCACACCGCGTTAACAGTCCTTGAATACGGTCTTTTAACGAACCGTCTTCCATAGGGGTAAATTTATTAAACAAGGGCGCAATAACGGTAGGATAAAGCCAGCTCATCAACAAAGAAAAACTCATGATGATTGCCCATGCCCATAACCACCAGAGCGGCCCTACATTGTCCATAATCCACAGGATTAAGGCCAATAAAGGCAGGCCAATTGCAGCGCCCAGTCCCAAGTGCATAAACTGGTCTTTAATAAATTGGTTAACGGTGCTTTTATTAAAGCCAAATTTCTCTTCAATGACAAAGGTCTGATAAATGCTGGTGGGAATTTCTATGACCGTCAATAGCAGAAAAATACTGGCCGTTGCGGCAACGCCCGCTATTAAGGGCGATGTGAAAAAAGTGGCCCAATAGTCAAAAGACGCATTGATACCGCCGCCCAGTGTTAATAATAGCAATACGACAATACTCAGTATGCCGTCTATATTGCCCAGCTTGACTTTTTCAAGCGTGTAATCAGCGGCTTTTTGGTGCGCAGCCAAGGGCACTTTGTCTTTAAAGGCATCGGGCACGGCAGAGCGATGAGCGGCGACATAATCAGCGTGTCGTTTAGCCAACCAAAATTGTATCGATGAAGAAATAATTAGCGCAATTAAGAAGATAATAGTAAAGGTATTCATAGGCCAAATGCATTAAGTTTAAGAGTTAGACGTACAGATTTGCCAATGCTACACTAACAGCCACCTTTAACACAATGGAATCAATCAATGGCGCAGGATTTACAGCACCTTATCTGGATAGATCTTGAAATGACGGGGCTTAACCCGGACAGTGATTTAATCATTGAAATTGCAACAGTAGTCACCGATAAAGATTTAAATATTCTTGCCAACGGCCCTGTTTTGGCCGTGCATCAGTCTGATGCCGCACTGGCGGCAATGGACGAATGGAACCAGAAGCATCATGGGCAATCCGGTTTAATTGAGCGCGTTAAGGCATCAACTATTAATGCGACTGAAGCAGAGCGACTAACGCTTGAATTTATTAAAGAATGGGTGCCGGCCAATACCTCACCGATTTGTGGCAACAGTATTGGTCAAGACCGGCGCTTTTTATACCGTTATATGCCCACGCTTGAGGCGTATTTTCATTATCGAAATATTGATGTATCAACGCTTAAAGAACTGGCGGCAAGATGGGCACCGGCTGTAAAAGACGGCTTTAATAAAGAATCCAGGCATCAAGCCCTGGACGATATTATTGAATCCATCGAAGAGCTGCGTTATTACCGGGAACACTTTATCAAGTTTTAACCATGAATCAAATAATAGCGATTGCATTAGGAGGAGCTTGTGGCGCGGTTGTGCGCTTTTTAGTCTCTGCAGGACTGTATCAATGGCTGGGCAGGGGCTTTCCTTATGGCACGTTGGTCGTTAACGTCGTGGGTTCATTTTTAATCGGTTTACTCACCGAAGCCCTTATTTTGCAACGTATCGCCATTACCCTAGAATATAGAGCCGCAATTTTGGTGGGTTTTATTGGCGCATTTACAACCTTTTCCACTTTTTCCCTGGAAACTATTTATCTATTGGAAGAGGGTAGTTTAAACAAAGCAGCTTTAAATATAGTGGTCAGTGTGGTTGGCTGTTTATTAGCGGTCTGGATTGGTTTGCTGTGCGGCAGAACGTTATTTTTATATTCGGGTGGCGTGTTTCATTGGAGTG
>CAIUYS010000211.1 GCA_903903365.1 uncultured Methylococcaceae bacterium | reverse complement strand
GGTAATTAAAATTTTGCCCTTGTTCACGCACTATTTTACAGGCGTTGGGTGATATTTCTCCAATGACCCATTGGACGGCGTTGAATATTCCGACCGATAAAATACCATTATCAGGAAAACCCCTATCAACGGGGGTATAAATACCGGCGGCTCCCACATTAACATCCACCGCTTCCGACCACTCGGCATCACCGACCAGCGAGGCCTGAACAACATAGCACTGATTTTCCAGCGCTCTTGCCTGACAGCCGATTTTAACCCGATGGAAACCTGCAATCGTATCGGTGCAACTGGGCACTAAAATCAACACGCACCCGGCTTCAGCCTGCTTTCTTGCCAACAAGGGAAATTCGCTGTCATAACAAATGTTAATGGCAATTTTGCCGTATTCGGTATCAAAACACTTTAATTCCTGGCCACCTTTAATCAGCCATTGTTCTTTTTCAAAACGAGTCATCATCACTTTGTCCTGATAATCAAACTGACCATCAGGCATAAATAAATAAGCACGGTTTCGATAGATTTCAGAGGCTATGCGTACCGGAAACGTGCCCGCCTGAATAATACACTGGTATTGTTGAGCCAGCATTTTAACCAAGTCGATAAAATCATCATGTAATGACTGCATGGCCTCTAGCTGTCTGCTTAATGAGGAATAAATATCCTGACTGAACAAGGATGCCAATTCCATACTGAAATATTCCGGAAACAGCAAAATTTTGGCCTCTTGTGTCGTCGCCTCGGCAACCCAGCGTTCAATTTTTTGTTGATAAGCCAGCCAATTTTCCAGAAAACTGATGTCGTACTGAGCCGCTGCAATTTTAACGTTCATGTTTTAGCCAAAAGGTCATCAGAGTTTTTACCTCGTAATAAATAAATAAGTTACAAATAATCAACATTGAGAGGGTATGAAAAATAATGTATTTTACCTACATTATTTATTAAATTAGAAGCTTTTAAAATCCTGCTATTTTTCGCTTATAAATATAATTTTTATAGGCGATTTTAACAATAAAATTTGCTTTTTCTCGTAATTTAAAAGAAATAGACCCGCTTAATGTGGGGAGTAACTGCTTATGCTAAGGTTATTTATTTCATGGAATAATAGAGTATCTTAATTACCAACCGTTAAAAAGGTCTTTAATAAGCGACACGTGCGCTAAGAGACTAAATTACGCACGTGTCTTTTCCAAAAAATTATCGAGGCAATTTACAAGGTGACTTTGCCGTTTTCAATAAACTAATATCTGTATCGTTGGTATAGCCATCTTGATTCATATCCCACCAAGTCGACGTTCCGCTTGTTATACCCATCCATTTTACTTATGAAATGGTTTAATTAAACAGGACACTTCTAAAGACAGCTTTATAATGTCAACAGAGGTGAATATGAGTAATAAAACTAAACAAAAACGACCCAATTACACGATTGAATTTAAACAAGATGCGGCCAATTTAGTTAATGAAAAAGGCTATACGCAAAAACAAGCAGCCGATAATCTAGGTATTTCTCTTAGCGCTATTGGGCGATGGGTGAGGGCTGAACAAGGATCGGTATCACCATCGGCGACCAAGAAAAGCGTTTTGAACTTGATCGATCAAGGTGAATTAACGCAATTACGTAAAGAAGTTGAACAATTGCGAATGGAGCGCGAAATATTAAAAAAGGCCGCAGTCTTCTTTGCGAAAGAACTCGAATAAAATACGCTTTTATTCGAGAGCAACAGAAGACTTTTCCAGTTACCGTGCTATGTAAAGTAATGCAGGTTAGTACCAGCGCCTTTTATGCGTGGGCGAAAATGCCTGAAGATACTGACAAAAAAATACGGAAAAAACAGCTTGAGGCTAAGGCAATTGAGCTATTTGGAGAAAACAAGAACGTTTATGGTTCGCGCCGTTTATCGGAAGCCTTTATAAAAGAAGATATTCAGATCGGGCGCTATAAGGCAAGGCAATTGATGAAAAAATTGGGCTTAAAACCACGCTACCCAAAACGCTTCCAAGTGACTACAGACAGCGATCATAATGAGACAATTGCTCCTAATCTGTTAAACAGGCAGTTTGATGTTGCTGCGCCCAATAAGGTTTGGACGACCGATATTACTTACGTCTGGACCCTTGAAGGCTGGCTCTACGTCGCGATTGTTGTTGATTTATTTTCCAGGAAAGTGGTGGGCTGGTCCATTGCCGATAACATGCGTACCTCACTGTGTGTTAATGCCTTACAAATGGCATTTTGGCGGCGAAAACCTGAACCAGGCTTGGTGCATCATTCGGATCGGGGCAGCCAATATGCTAGCCATGAATACCGAAGTCATTTAGGAATAATGAAGATGCAACAGAGCATGAGCCGTAAAGGTAATTGTTGGGATAATGCGCCGACCGAGCGATTTTTTCGGAGCTTAAAACATGAGCAACTAAACTACGAAAAATTCAAAGCTAAAGAGGCGGCAAAGCTTAGTATTATTGATTATTTGGCGTTTTATAATGGCAAACGATTGCATTCAACATTAGGCTACCAATCCCCGCTGGAATTTGAACGAGAATTTTACAAGAAGACGGCTTAAGAAAGTGTCCGGTTTTACTTGACCATTACACTTTTTTGTGTGCAGAAAATTATTGCTCCAGTTATCGCCCTAGTGCACGCATGAAAGCAAGCCCCGATACTGGATTGATCCATACGGGTTTTCGCTGTGTAATTTCAGTTAAGTAATATATCAACAACATAAAGCACTATCAATAATGACCTCATTACTGATAGTGCTTTATGTTTTTTTACTCTTTTAGCCAAAAAGTCATCGGTTTGAGGGTTTCTTGGGTTTCATCCAGATCTTTCCATGAATAAGTCGTTTTAAGTTCGGGATATTTAACATAGCCGCGTTTGTTCCAAAACAAATCCAGAGGCACATAATTAGCCGGGCGACGCGGATGATCTACCGACCGCTCCACACAACAAAAAGTAATGATTTTAAAACCACCCAATTCTTCAGCATGCGCTTCTCTTTGCTCAAAAAACTGCACACCCAGCCCCAATCCGCGATAATCCTTGTTTAAAACCGATTCACTGCAATAAAAAACTTCTGCAAGGTTGTAGCCATGCTCAAGAAAGGGCTTTTTAAGTTGATCCGTTTCATATTGCATGGGAATGGCGGTCGAAGCCCCCACCACTTTATCGCCATCAAATGCCAATACAATAACGCTTTCAGGGGTGTCGATATAAGTTTGCAGGTATTTTTTTTCATAATCATAATCGCCGTCGTACAAATACGGAAAATCACGAAATACTTCAATTCTTAAGCGTGCAAGTTCAGGAACGTAGTGCTCAAGTGCGGCACCGCTGCATCTTTCAATGCGAATAGCTTGGGTCATAGGTTTGATCAAGGCAAAAAAATATTAGTGATTTTAGTCGAAATACCAAAAAAGGTGCAAGGTGCAAGGAAAAAAATAACCTTGCGACTTTAGCCTTGTATCTTGAACCTCTTATAATATTTAACACTAGTCAGTTTATGTAATGACATTACCGCCATAACCGCACCGCTGGTATCGGCAACCCAATCAGCGACATCTGACTCCCGTCCCACAATAAACGACTGATGCCATTCATCAGATAATCCGTACAAACTACAAAAGGCAATACTGAGCAAAGCCAGTATAATAGGCGAACTCATTGAATGTTTAAAGCTGCGCCACGCCAGCAACCCCATAATTGAATAAGCACCGGCGTGATAAAGCTTATCCTGGTACTCAAAGCCAAAATCAAAAGGCTGTTGAAGCGATGCTTGATCAGAAAGCCAATAAATAAATAAGCAATAAAATAACAATAACGTGAAATCCAGAATTTTAATCATGTATAAATCAATTACCAGTAATGAAAAATGTATTTAAATTTGCCGAAGCGTGTTTGCAGGGTATCGCTATCGATGAAAAATTGGCACTAACCCATCAAGCATGGCACCTATTTGAAAATAATCAACTAAGCTTTATGTCAGAACTGCCGATACTGCCGATTACTCAGGTAAGGTTTCCTGACAAGCCGGTTTTATTGCCTCCGCGAGACATGCCCAAACGAAAAATCGGCTCCCCTGAAGGGGTTGCCGCTTTTTTTCATGCGATTGCTCATGTCGAATTTGTGGCTATTTATCTCGCTTGGGACTTGCTCTATCGCTTTCGAGGATTGCCCGAACAATTTTATCAGGATTGGCTAAAGGTTGCTGATGAAGAAGCACAACACTTTGAATTAATCAGGCTACATTTAAAGACGCTCAAGGTAAATTATGGCGATTTACCCGCCCATAACGGCTTATGGGATCACGCCAAAGATACGGCCGATGATTTACTGGCCAGATTAGCCATGGTGCCTCGCTGTATGGAGGCGCGTGGATTGGATGTTACACCGGCCATCATCGCCAAATTTAAGAACGTGGGTGATGACGCCAGTGTCATCTTGTTAGAGCGCATTTTAACGGATGAGGTAGGCCATGTAGAGCGTGGCTCGTACTGGTTTAAATGGGTCTGTGAGCAACAAGGCTTTGAACCTGAAGCTAAATATCGACAGTTAATAAAACAATATTATCAAGGGGGCAAGCCAAAAGGCCCTTTTAACCGAGAAATGCGTATAATTGCAGGCTTCTCGAATGCTGAGCTGGACTGGCTGGAAAATACAATCCTATGAACACACACAAAATTTTTGATACGCCTCTTTTGGGCTTGGGCTTTAGAGTTTTCTTTGCCTTGGCTGGATTATCGGCACTCGTTTTAATCGTGCTTTGGAATGCTATTTTTAAAGGCACCTTAACCGCAGATAATTATTTTGCCAACAATTATTGGCATGCCCATGAAATGCTGTTGGGTTATTCGGTTGCTGTTATTGCCGGATTTTTATTAACGGCCGTTAAAAACTGGACAGGCAAACCTACATTAACTGGCGATAAACTGGCAGGCTTGGCTTTATTGTGGCTTTATGGGCGCATTTTGCCTTTTTATGCCGGTTTATTACCCGACGCTTTTATTGCACTTATTGATTTTGCTTTCCTGCCCGTTTTGGCTTATCAAACCAGCAAACCCATTATGCAGGCAAAGCATTTTAAGAGCCTGATTTTTATAGGGCTGTTGCTACTGTTAACACTCGGCAATGGTTTAATACATGCTGAAATTTTAGGGCTATGCCAAAACACCGCCTGGACCGGCATTCAACTGGTCGTCGCGACCATTATTATCCTGATTCTAACCCTTGCCGGACGGGTATTTCCGTTCTTTACCGAACGCGGTTTACATGGCGCCCTGATCATAAAAAATCCATTATTGGATGCCTTATCCATAGTCTCCGCTGTTGCCGTTTTTGCTTTGCAGTTATCGGCTGTTTCGGGAACGCTTTTAGCGCTGACAGCCACTTTTGCCGTGATAGTTAATACCGCACGCCTTTCTGGCTGGTACGTGCAACGGATATGGTATGTACCTTTATTATGGATACTTTATACGGGTTATGGTTGGATTATACTGGGCTTTATATTAACCGCATTATCCGCCTACGCCTGGGTATTACCTTCGTTGGCCCTACATGCCTTTACACTGGGCGGTATCGGCGTATTAACGTTAGGCATGATGGCAAGAGTATCCTTAGGCCATACCGGTCGGGCGCTCAGACTCTCAAATGCTATGGCCATCGGGTTTGTGTTAATTAACCTGGCGGCCTTGCTCAGAGTCTTATTACCGCTGGCGTTACCCAACTGGTACAACCTGATAATTTATGGCTCAACGCTATCCTGGCTGACTGCATTTTCATTGTTTATGTTTGTCTATGCACCCATTTTAACCAGTGCACGCATTGACGGACAGGAAGGTTAAGCTCAATGTCATCAACTTAAAGATTTAATTCACCACGAAGACACGAAGTTCACGAAGAAAAACCAAAGCAAAATCTTCGTGTTCTTCGTGTCTTCGTGGTGAAATGTTTTAATTTGATGTCTATGTGGCTTAACTTAATAACTACAACATACTGCCGGTTTCCAGAAACTTGATGTGCATATCAAACGCATGATGTAAATCATGCGGTATATGACCCGGTTTACAGGTTGAAAGATATTGATACAACGCCTCCTTATACAGCGGGTGCGCACAATTTTCGATAATGGATTTAGCACGCTGACTGGGCGACAAACCTCTCAAATCAGCAATGCCCTGCTCCGTGATAATGACTTTGACACTGTGCTCACTATGGTCAACATGGGCGCACATCGGAACAATAGACGATATCTTGCCACCCTTGGCTATGGAAGGCGCCATAAAAACTGACAGATACGCATTACGTTCAAAGTCGCCACTGCC
>CAIUYS010000210.1 GCA_903903365.1 uncultured Methylococcaceae bacterium | reverse complement strand
ACAATGATTGAATTTAGTCAGGAAGTTGATGCCAGTGGTTTACTGTGTCCTTTACCCTTATTGCGTTTAAAAAAAACGTTGATGATAATGGCGAGTGGTGATGTGGTCAAAATTATTGCAACCGATCCTGCCGCACATTTGGATTTTGGTGTTTTTACCAACCAAGCGGGTCACCAAATCATTGAATTGATAAAACAGGATAATCAGCAAATTTTTTATATCAAAAAGAGATAATCAGGTGAAAGGTGAAAGGCGAAAGGCGAAAAAAAACCGACACAATAAATAATGCCTCCTTTAGCCTTTAGCCTTTAGCCTTTAGCCCTTAGCCCTTAGCCCTTAGCCCTTAGCCTTTAGCCCTTAAACCATACCATTAAAAAACATGTCCACAAACGATAACCCGCTTTCCGCAAATTTTATTCGTCAGATTATTACTAATGATCTTAAAGAAAACAAAAACGAGGGTAAGGTCGCAACCCGATTTCCGCCCGAACCTAATGGTTATCTACATATTGGTCATGCAAAATCGATTTGTTTAAATTTTGGTATTGCCGCTGAATTTAACGGCACCTGTAATCTGCGTTTTGACGATACCAATCCTGAAAAAGAAAACATCGAATACATGCAGTCTATTGAACGAGACGTTCAATGGCTCGGTTTTGAATGGGCCGGCTTGCATCACGCCTCAGATTACTTTGAACAGCTTTATGATTATGCCGAGCAATTGATTGAACAAGGTCAAGCTTACGTTGACAGTTTATCGGCTGAACAAATCCGGCTTTATCGCGGTACTTTAACCGAGCCGGGTAAAGAAAGTCCTGATCGCAGTCGCTCCATTGCCGACAATCTGGATTTATTTCAACGGATGCGTGCGGGTGAATTTGCCGATGGCCAGTATGTATTACGCGCCAAAATTGATATGGCATCACCCAATATCAATATGCGTGATCCTGCGATTTACCGGATTCGTCGCGTTCATCATCACCGTACCGGCGAAACCTGGTGCATTTATCCCATGTACGATTATACGCATTGTATTTCTGATGCCATTGAAGGGATTACTCATTCCTTGTGTACCTTGGAATTTGAAGATCACCGACCGCTTTATGATTGGGTACTTGAGCAATTGCAAACTCCCAGCCATCCCCAACAAATAGAATTTGCCAGGCTGCAACTGGAATACACCATTGTCAGCAAGCGCAAATTGAATCAGTTGGTGATGGAAAAACATGTACATGGCTGGGATGATCCGCGTATGCCGACTATTGCAGGACTTCGTCGCGCCGGTTTTACGCCTAAATCGATACGGGATTTTTGCGAACGCATCGGCGTTACCAAACAAAACTCATGGATAGAAATGGGGGTGCTGGAATATTGCATTCGTGAAGATTTAAACGAAAATGCCCCTAGAGCTATGGCGGTTTTACAACCGTTACGCGTGGTGATCGATAATTATCCCGAAGACCAAACGGAACAACTGGAAATAAGCAACCACCCGCAAAAAATTGAACTGGGCAAACGCAACGTGCCTTTTTCTAAAGTGATCTTGATTGAACAGGATGATTTTGCCGAAGTGCCGCCACCAAAATTCAAGCGCTTGATTGACGGCGGTGAAGTTCGTTTGCGTGGTTCTTACGTTATAAAATGTAACGAAGTCATCAAAAATGCTGAAGGGCTTGTGACTGAATTGCGTTGTACTTATGATCCTGACACGCTGGGTAAAAATCCGGAAGGACGTAAGGTAAAAGGCGTTATTCATTGGGTTTCCGAGCAACATTCACATCCTGCTGAAATTCGCTTGTATGACCGCTTGTTTACAGTGCCTAACCCGGATAATGAAGACAACTTTCTGGATGCCATCAATACAGATTCACTGGAAGTTCTTAACGGATGCCGCGTAGAAGCCAGTCTGGCACAAGCAATGCCGGAAAGTCGCTTTCAATTTGAAAGAACCGGCTATTTTTGCCTGGATGCAGTGGACAGTTTTGACGGCAAACTGGTATTTAACCGAACCGTAACCTTGCGTGAGGGCGGCTGGGGAAAGGATTGATTTAAAATTGTAGTCCACGAAAAGCAGGAAAAAATATACAGGAAAGTGAATGCAGGTAAGGGTAGCATCAACTTAAAGATATTAATTCACCACGAAGACACGAAGTTCACGAAGTTCACGAAGAAAAACCAAAGAAAAATCTTCGTGTTCTTCGTGTCTTCGTGGTGAAATGTCTTATTTTTCTT
>CAIUYS010000209.1 GCA_903903365.1 uncultured Methylococcaceae bacterium | reverse complement strand
CAAGGTTGACGGCAACTTAGGGTTTAAATAGCCCATTTCATTGAGTCGCAGCAATTGGTCTTTCCAAGGCTTACTGGCGGTGATGGTCATGCCGCTGGTGATTTCATCCAGCGCCAACGCCGCTAACGGATGAAAGCGCACTTTGTCTTTTTGCACATCCCCCAAACCGGATAAATCATCCAGACGTTGACGTAATTCTTGGGTTAAGGCAATAATTTGCCCGTCTTCAAGCTTAAGAAAGCGGCCTGACGAACTGCTTAACAGGTTCATTAAACGTTGCATATCCAAAACCTGCTCGGCATCAACCTGTACACTGCCTTCAACACTAAACCAGTCTTTTTCCTTACGTACCGAAAACTGCACTTGTGCTAATCCGGCCTCACGACTCAGATGGATTTTTTTGCCTTTAGGCCATTCAAGCACCGCAAAATCACCCAATTCCTGCAAGTGCAATAACGCTTCCAGTGCCGACTCGGCATCGTCCAAAAGCCATTTAGGCTCTTTAACGGCATATAACTCCGGACATTCACTCAAGGCCTTCTTTAAGTTACGATTTTCCAACTTAAAATCGCGGGTAGCCTGTAATTGTTTGCCATCAATTTCCGCCAATACCGTTGTTCCACCAACACCCGGTTTATAAAGCGGTCCACCGTCGCTAAACGGTTGCGCAAACATTTCTATTTGTATGCCCTGCCCGACCGGTTGCAAATGAATATGTAAACGACTGTCCGCATTCACAACTTCAGCATGACTGGAGGAGCCGCCAATATCGGATTGCACCGTCAACATTGAGGAAATTGAAGCGATGGAATCTATCACTTGCTGGCGTGCGGTAGCCGGTACCGTTAAACCATTGACACCCAAAATCTCGGCCACCTGACGATGCGACTCGTTAATGACATACACTATCAAGCCATGACTCGCCGTTTTTTGAGTAATAACCTGTTGTGAGGTAATTTGTGGTATTAATGAAATATGTAAATTTTCTTGTTGTTCTTTAACCAATAATTGCGGCTCTGCCAGACTGATGTCAACAGGAACATTTAACGCTTCCTGATTAAACCAATAAACATGGGGATGCCCTGCCGCCTCGATAATAGCTTTACTCGACAACGTATAAAACTCTTTAGCGCTATAGCCGTAATAGGCGGGTTCTTTTTCAAGCTCAATGTGCGCACAAATACGTCGATCTTGCTCGGACAGGTAATTAAAATCGGCCATATTCTTGTACAACCTTTTTAACGCGATTGGCTTGCCTTTGGTCCAGCGACCACTTTTACCCAAGCTCTGTTCTTTAGGTGCCATTGTCACTACATTATTATTCAGACTGAGTGACCAAATCAGGCGAAAATCTTTTTGGACGACTGCTAACGGTTCCGCTGTCAATTGCGTTAAGGCATCCAACGCTCTTTGCCATTTTGACACTTGTGGCAATAAATCGATAATATCATTAAACGGCGACTGTAAATACTGTCGTGCTATTTTCCGGCAAGGCTCATTTTTATAATCCAGGCGTTGTAGCAACGCTGAACTTACCCCCGCATACCAGCCATAACCCAAGCCCTGTGCCTGTTGACAATACTCGGCTAAGTCCGCCAAAAAACCGCTATTTTGGGCATTAGCCCCTATGACTTCAACTTCACCTATCCAATATAAAAGCAGTGCATGAAACAAGCGCTCGTAAGCCAACTTGTTGGTCTTGAGTAAATATGAACTATGTTCGGCTGTGGCTTTGCCCTGATAAATCTCAACTGCGTCCAGCAGGATTAAATTTAGTAAATAAAGCCCCTGATTTTGCCAGCCCAGCTTAAGGGTAATCTGTGTCTGTTGTTTAAGCAACAGCAGATTTTTTAAGTTACGACTCTTCAACAACGCCAAATTGAAAAAATAACCGTGCAGGCCGTCAATGCTGATATTACGTTTTCCGGTTTCTTTTTTGAGTGCCTTGAGTGCCGCATTAAACAACTCAAGCGCTTCCTCATTACGGTTTTGCAGGAATCTTAGAGTGGCCAGTAATTTAAGTCCCTCTGCTGATAAATCATCGACTAGCCAAAGCTCGGCATCATTCACGTTACCGCGAAGCAAGCGCTGCTCAATAACCGTGTGAACGATATCCGGATTATCGGACTTAGCCGCTCCAAAAAACCGCTCCACTAATTGATAGTACATTGACACATCAGTTAGATACGCACGACTATCCTGTAAAAAATACTTTAAGAGCTGAAATTTAATGTTATCCGACAAGGATTCAAACCAATCGGCATCATAATCATTGAAAAAAATCCTATTGATATTAGCAGTAAACTGTTGCGGATATTCGGTATGAAAACGCTGCATATTGGCTGCAAACGCGGATTCGTTGCCTTGGTACAAAAAAATACGCAATTGTTTTATAGCATGGAACGCACTGATTCTGGTTGCAT
>CAIUYS010000208.1 GCA_903903365.1 uncultured Methylococcaceae bacterium | reverse complement strand
TCCACCCCATTTCACAATGACGCAGTTACTTTCAGCTACGACGTTATGGCTTACGCCGACAGGGACTTTCACCCTGTTGATAAGTTGCCCTTGTGGGCGCACGAGGTCAGGCTTTGCCTGACAGTCAGGCAGGCAGAGCCTGACCTCCATAAGTTATCCTCGCCGCCAAGTATGGAAACATTTTAACCCATTCAGCAGGGTTTGCGAGGACTGCTTGCGTTTCCAGACACCGGCTACATATTTGTTGGCCTCAGCCAGGGTCGGATAGATATGAATAGTACCCAGGATTTTGTTTAAGCCGATGCCATGTTTCATGGCCAAAACAAATTCGGCGATCAAGTCTCCCGCCTGTTCGCCAACTAGTGTGACACCCAGAATTTTGTCACGGCCCGGTTGCGTTAAGACTTTAACAAAACCGTGCGCTTCGCCATCAGCAATTGCTCTGTCAAGATCATCGAGATTATAAATTGACACGTCATAAGCAATGCCCTGTAAATTCGCATCCCGCTCATTTAAGCCAACCCGCGCCACTTCAGGATCAGTAAAAGTCGCCCACGGTATCACTGAATAATCAGTGCGAAACTTTTTAAACTGCCCGAATAAGGCATTGATTGCGGCATACCACGCTTGGTGCGCGGCCGTATGGGTAAATTGATAAGGGCCTGCGACATCGCCACACGCGTAAATGTTGGGGAAATTGGTTTCCTGAAATGCGTTGGTCGCTATTGTGTTGAGCGGTGACAAGGTAATGTTTAGCGCGTCAATACCATAATCTTTAATATTGGCAACCCGACCTAAAGCAATCAGAACCTGATCAAACGGAATGTTGACCGACGCTCCGTGATGGTCGGTTATCAGAAATTGTTCACCGTTTTTAAGGACAAACTCTTTTGCTGTATGTTCAAGGCGCAAATCAATACCTTCTTGTTTAAAACGGCTCATAACCGCTTCAGATACTTCGGGATCTTCACGTCCTAATAGTTGTGCGGCTTGTTCTACGACAGTCACTTCACTGCCAAAGCGGGCGAAACATTGCGCCAGTTCGCACCCAATCGGGCCGCCCCCGAGCACCAGCAGGCGTTTGGGTAATGCTTTAAGATTCCAAATGGTATCCGAAGTGAGCGGATTGATTTTATCCATGCCGGGTATGGGTGGTAGTAAGGGACTTGCACCGGCGGCGATAACGATTGAACGGGTCGTTAACGTTTGTACACCGGCATCTGTTGTAACCTGAACTTCCCAGGGTGAGATTATCCGGGCTTCGCCAAGTATAATATCAACCCCAAGTTGTGTATAACGTTCAACCGAATCGTGTGGCTCGACGGTTTTGATAATGGACTGCACTCGCGTCATTATATCGGCAAATTCAAATTCTGCCTGTGCCTGTTTGATGCCAAATTCTTGCGAGCGTTTGAGCTGTGCCAGCCATCTGGCTGAACGAATCAGGGCTTTTGACGGGACGCAGCCGTTATTAAGACAATCACCGCCCATTTTATGTTTTTCAATCAAGGTCACTTTGGCTTTGACAGCCGCTGCGATATAAGCCGTGACCAGTCCGCCAGAACCGGCACCTATCACAATGATATTATTATCGAAACGTTTCGGTTTTAACCACGGCTCGTATATTTTTTTATTTTTTAAGGCTAGCACCATTTTTTGAGCCACTAACGGAAACAGTCCCAATAATACAAAGGACCCCAGCAAGCCGGGTGATACGATACCGGACAGTGATTCAAGTTTAGCCAACTGAGTGCCTGCATTTACATAGACCACCGTGCCCGCCAGCATCCCGACCTGACTGACCCAATAAAATGTCCGCGTCTTTAACGCCGTTAATCCCATTGCCAGGTTAATGAGAAAAAAGGGAAACAGGGGGATCAAACGCAGCGTAAATAAGTAAAAGGCACCCTCACGGTTAACGCCTTCATCAATTTCTTGCAAACGCGACCCAAAACGTGATTTAACGGCATCCCTAAACAAAAAACGCGCCGCCAGAAACGACAATGTCGCGCCGATCGTTGAGGCGAAAGAAACGATTACCGACCCCCAAAATAATCCAAACACCGCACCACCTGCCAACGTTAATACGGTAGCGCCCGGTAGCGACAAACCGGTGACGGTAATATAGATCAGGCTATAAATAAAAATAGCCAGGCGAGGATGGGTTATACGGTAGGATTCAATAACGGCCTGCTTCGATTTCAAGGCCTCTAAAGTCAGATAGTGCTGGAGATCGAACATAAAAAAAGCCGCCAGAAAAACGGCAATAACCACTAATAACAACGTTTTTGATACTTTCATGAGGCGTTCCCTGTTGATTCGAGTAATGGCTCCGGTAACGCTATTATCCAAAAGCGCCTGCCTGGATTTTTATGGAGTAACGGATGCTATGCAAGTCGGATAAAAATACCACGAAGACACCCATAACACGATGAAAAAATAGTTTGT
>CAIUYS010000207.1 GCA_903903365.1 uncultured Methylococcaceae bacterium | reverse complement strand
CCACAGAGACGGCATTATTAAGGGTATTCACTTGAGTCGGAAAGACAAAACCGATACCGACTCCAACCGCCATGGCGGTAAAAATCCACAGGGTCAGGTAGCGGTCGAGAAAAGACAAATGTGTTTTTGAACAAGTTTCCGGATTCATAATGATCTCCTGATTAATGACTGACTACAGACAGTTCCAGCAAGCGTTCAACGCCCACCGGTTCCTCTTTAAGCAAGGGCACAACGGCATAGCGTTGCGCGTGAATCGTAGCGACGACTTCTATTTCCGGTAATTCATTGGCAGCGCGTTGGCGCAGTAAAGTCGACTGCACCGTTGCCGCAGCGATACTGTTGTTGATAACCCAAGCCCACGGCTCAATTCCGGCACGGCGCAGATCCGCTTGCAGATTGGCCGCTTCCAGTACCGGCGTGGTTTCTGCCAGTGTCACCAACAACACTTTGGTTTGCTTGGGGTCTTGTAATTGCATCATCGGTGTCAGGTAATGCGTGCTGGAATTGCTCATTTGTCGGCTCACTTCACGATGATAAGCACCCGTGGCATCAAGCAACAATAAAGTATGACCGGTCGGGGCGGTGTCCATTACCACGAACTTTTTTCCCGCTTCACGGATAACGCGTGAAAAAGCCTGAAACACGGCAATTTCCTCAGTGCAGGGTGAGCGTAAATCTTCTTCCAGCAAAGCCCGACCTTTGGCATCCAGTTGTGCGCCTTTGGTTGCCAATACCTGCAAGCGATAACGCTCGGTTTCCGCCTGCGGATCAATACGACTAACCGTTAGATTATCCAATGCGCCATTCAGGGTTTCGCTTAAATGTGCGGCCGGATCGGAAGTCGTCAAATGCACCGGTAAACCTCGCCGCGCAAGCTCCACCGCGACAGCGGCAGCAAGTGTGGTCTTGCCAACGCCGCCTTTACCCATCAACATGACCAAACCATGACCGTCTTTGGCGATAGCATCAACCAGTGTCGACAAACCGGGCATCTGAATTGCCAGAGTACCGGCATTATTGTCGGTTATTATCGGCGCGGCGGTGCTTAGCAATTGTCGAAGCGCTGCAAGTCCAACCAGATTAAACGGTTTAAGCTCAAGGCAATCACAAGAAAGCGCTTTAAGTACTTCGGGCATAGTTGCCCTTGCTTGTTGTTCGCGCTTACAAATGGCAGCGGCCAACGGATCATGTCCGGCTTCTGCGGGCGGCAAAATTCCGTTGATAATCAGATATTGTTGTGACAAAACAATAGCCGCCAACTCTTCATGGGTGCGTGCGACTTCCCGCAAGGTCGCTTGCTGGGCGCGTGCCACCAGAATCAGGCGACTCTGCATTGGATCAGCCAACGCGTCAACGGCCGACTTGTATTGACTACGCTGTTTTTCCAGGCCCGCCAACGGGCCAAGACAAGAAGCGTCGCCTTTACCTTCGTCCAGAAAACCGCTCCAAGCCCCCGGCAATTGCAACAAACGAATGGTATGACCGGTAGGCGCGGTATCAAAAACAATATGATCGTAAGCTACCGTTAACGCGGAATCCGTCAATAAGGCAGTAAACTCGTCAAACGCGGCAATTTCAGTAGTACAGGCACCTGACAGTTGTTCTTCAATACTTTTTACAACAGATTCAGGCAATACTCCGCGTACCGGCCCAACGATGCGATCCCGATAAGCCTGAGCCGCCGCTTGTGGATCAATTTCCAAGGCGGCCAAATTGGACACCATGGGAATGACGGTAATTTGGTTGCCAATATTGACACCTAATACCTGACCGACGTTAGAGGCCGGATCAGTACTAACCAATAATACTCGCCGCCCTTCATCGGCCAATTGTATTGCTGTTGCGCAAGCAATCGAGGTTTTACCTACTCCGCCTTTGCCGGTAAAAAACAAAAAACGGGGTGGTTGATCAAGAAACTTCAGTTTTGTCATGATTAAACTCCAACAAGGTTATAGTTGCTTAGGATCGTGCATGAAATAACTTAACCATTTATATCCCCTCACCCCAGCCCTCTCCCGGTGGGAGAGGGAGCAAGATGCCGAAGTTATTTCATGCGCACTCCATAGGTATTTTTTCGGCTAAAAAAATCCGTTGAAATCCGTCTAATCCGTGTCATCCGTGTTCTATTTCTTATCAAAAGTTTAACCGGTGCTTCATGGCTTGTTAATCACTTCATCCTTCAATACATCGAATGCGTTAAAAGCAATGTTTAAGCTGAGTTTCAGGTTAATAATGCT
>CAIUYS010000206.1 GCA_903903365.1 uncultured Methylococcaceae bacterium | reverse complement strand
TATTTCAAGCTCTTGAACGTTGCTCATAATCTTACTCCCGTAGTTAATGTCGAATTGTTATTTTAAGGGTAAAAACCGAGTGAATTTGTTGAGTAGGCAAGCAGCATAAGGAACCTGAATTGTTAAGGCTTAGCCAACACCTTGTTAAACACCTGACAAAGGGCTCATATATTGATAAAAATCGCCGAAATAAAGCATTGCTTTGGATGCGGCAAGTTTAATTGATTTGCCATTACATCGATAATAAGTGAATACAGGAATAAAAAACTAATGCTTTTATTCCATAAAAAATAGCAAAATATAAAGACACCTACAGACTACCTAGATAACCCCAAACTATAGTAAGCATCAAAACTATAATATATATTACAATCAGATTCTTAAAAGATCATCCTGCTATTGCAACTGCATCTTTATATTTTAATACTATCAGAAATTAGTTGTGTAGTTAACGTTTGTGGCCCAGGTTATGCTGTCGCTAATCCGGGCCACAAAAGATAATTACAATTTAAAACTTAGTTCTTGCCTGCTCTTTTACGCTCGTTTTCAGTCAACAATTTCTTGCGTAAACGGATGGACTTGGGCGTAACTTCAACCAGCTCATCTTCAGCAATAAATTCAAGCGCTTGCTCTAAAGTCATTTTCTGAATACGGGCCAATACCAAACTTTCATCAGTACCTGAAGCACGAACGTTGGTTAATTGTTTTGGTTTGCAAGGGTTGACGCACAAATCATTGCTGCGTGAATGCAAGCCTACCAACATACCTTCGTAGATTTCATCGCCATTAACCAATAGCAATTCACCACGTTCCTGTAACGGATGTAATGAATAAGTTACCGCTTTACCGGCAACCATTGAAATCATAACACCACGTTGACGATTACCGACTTCACCCGCTTTCATTGGACCGTAATGATCAAATACATGATAAAGCAAACCGGAACCTGAGGTTGCTGTCATAAATTCGGTTTGGAAGCCGATCAGACCGCGTGAGGGCATCATATATTCCAAACGAATACGACCTTTACCATCGGGAACCATGTTGGTCAGATCGCCTTTACGCTCGCCCAGTTTTTCCATGATAGAGCCTTGATGCTCTTCTTCCACTTCAATAGTGACCATTTCGAATGGTTCGCATTTTTTACCATCAATTTCTTTAATGATAACTTCCGGACGTGAAACGCCCATTTCAAAACCTTCGCGGCGCATGTTCTCAATCAGAACAGACAAATGCAATTCACCACGACCCGATACTTTAAATTTATCAGGGTCAGCGGTGTCTTCAACTTTTAAGGCAACGTTATGTTGTAATTCCTTGTCCAGTCTGTCGCGGATTTGACGAGTAGTAACGAATTTACCTTCTTTACCGGCAAAAGGTGAGTTGTTAACCTGAAATGTCATGGTTACGGTAGGCTCATCAACCGATAACGGTGTCATAGCTTCTACCGCATCAGGATGGCAAAGTGTGTCTGAAATTTCCAGTTTCTCAATACCGGCAAAGGCAATAATGTCCCCTGCGCGTGCATCGGCAACTTCGACACGCTCCAAACCATGGAAGCCGTAAATTTGCAACATGCGACCTTTACGCTCGACACCTTCGCGATTGATAACGGTTATCGGCTGATTAGGTTTGATGCTGCCGCGCTGGATACGACCGATACCAATAACGCCCACATAAGTGTTGTAATCAAGACTGGAAACCTGCATTTGAAAAGGACCGTCAATATCAACCGGTGGCGGACTTACTTTTGCTATTATCGTTTCAAACAAAGGCGTCATATCACCACCGGTTATGGTGTGCTCCAAGCCGGCATAGCCGTTAATAGCCGAGGCATAAACAATAGGAAAATCCAGTTGTTCATCCGTTGCGCCCAAACGATCAAACAAATCAAATGTTTGATCAACAACCCAATCAGGACGTGCTCCCGGACGGTCAATTTTATTGATAACAACAATGGGTTTCAAACCTAAAGCAAAAGCTTTTTGGGTTACAAAACGAGTTTGTGGCATCGGGCCATCAACAGCATCTACTAGAAGTAATACTGAATCAACCATCGATAATACCCGTTCTACTTCGCCACCAAAGTCAGCATGGCCCGGGGTATCAACGATATTGATATGGTAACCATTCCAATCCAGTGCAGTGTTTTTTGCCAGAATGGTAATACCACGTTCTTTTTCAATATCGTTGGAATCCATCATTCGCTCAGTCACTTTGGTATGTGAGGCAAAGGTACCAGACTGTTGTAACAGCTTGTCAACCAAAGTTGTCTTACCGTGGTCAACGTGGGCAATAATGGCGATGTTTCTTAATTTCTCGATCACTTTTTGTGTACTCTAATGGGTTTAATAAAATTGTGTAGGGTGTGTTTAGATACCCTGTGTAGCATGATGTATAAGGATTGCACTCTATCGTGTCGGTTCTTGTTAGTCTGTGCAAAAACGATGGTGATAGTCCCATCAAGACTGAAATTGGGTTTTGTTGGCAAGATCCAGCCTAATCCAAGCTGGATAGCGATTAACTCTGCACCCAAGGCAAACCGTTGAGACGCCAGCCACCCAGATTACCTCGATGATTTAACGAATCCAGGGAACCTTCAAAGCCATCTAAAATATTGATAAGCCGCTGATACCCTGCCTCTTCAAGGGCTTTTGCCGCATCCACCGAACGCAGCCCACTTCGACAGAGCAATAAAACCGGTGTATTTCTATCTGGGACATGTTTTTTAACGTCGGTAACAAACTGCGTATTAACCTGCCAATCTGGCGCTTCTTTCCAGGCAATATGAACGGCATCGATGGGGTGTCCGACAAAAGCATGCTCAACTTTTGTGCGTACATCCACCAATACCGCGTCAGTATTTTGTTGCATCAAGTCCCACGCCTGTTGTGGGGTTAAATTTTCTATCATGGTATTACCAATTATTTACGTTCCTGGCCGACAAACCGGGCTTCATTTCTTAAACCCCTATGATGTTCGCCGATTAAAGCGTTCTCTCTGTAAAAAACGACCCTCAACGGTGAAAATAGCTCCAGCAGTTCACCACAACCCAGCAGATAATCAGGATTATTGGGCCGTTGTTGGCTTACTTTTTCTTGCGTAAAAGTCTGATAAAAAAGCAATCCATCCGCTTTAAGTGCTCCTATTATCGCATCACTTAGAGTACGGTCAAGAAATCGACTCACAACGATGACATCAAAAGAACATTTAGTAAAGCTTTCTGTCACGATTTTTTCTTGGCATGCATTGATAAACGCCCTTGCCGGACTGCATAAGTCATTAATTTATCTATAGCAATTAAAGAAATATCTCAGGCAGTCACCGCCCATCCCCGCTCTGCCAAAAAACGGCATTAGCCCCAAAACCGCAAGCCAAGTCCAGTGCTGTTCCGGTCGACGGTAGCAAAAAATCATTTTCAGTCAGCACTGATGCCGCCGGATAAAAAATCGGCTCCGACTGACTATAAACAGTGTTCCATTTGCCCATTACCGCAAGCATTATTCAGTTCCCGGCATACTTACGCGATGCTCCAACCACGCCTGCAAGAAATCCATAAAACCTTTGACCTTGGCGGATAAATATTTCCGGTGCGGATAGACGGCATGTATATCTAAAGGCGGCAAGGGGTAGTTTCCCAACACCACTTTTAGCGTACCATTTTCAATATCCCGGCCAACAATATAGGTAGGCAGCATCACCAGCCCCAAACCATTAATCGCAGCGATACGAATCGGGTGAGCCGCATTGGCTTGCATTCTCCCGGTAACGGTGACTACCTTAAAGCCTGCTTCCGTTTTAAATTGCCATTTATTACGTGGCGAAATAGCCCAATTAACCAG
>CAIUYS010000205.1 GCA_903903365.1 uncultured Methylococcaceae bacterium | reverse complement strand
GGGTAAGAAAATCCATTGAAAGAAATGAGTATCTCAATCTACCTACTGATTATTGGTCATTAGATCTTCCACAAGAAACTGACGACTATGTCCCCCGGTTACTGGCCATTGCCAAATTATTTGCCCATGCTGACGAATACAATATTCATTTACAGCATATTCCCAACCGACCTTACTTTGAAGTTATTGACATTAAGTCCCCGTTGGATTTACACAAAGCAGCAAAACTGGCCAACACACCCTTGCATGCCTTTTTAAAATTAAACCCCGGTTTTAGCCGCTCCAGCACCGCGCCTGAAGGCCCGCATCGTTTGTTGGTGCCTGTTGCCCAAGCGCAATCATTTAAACAAAATTTGGCCATGCTGCCTTACTCGGAGCGGGTTGTTTTAAAACAATACGATGAAGATCAGGTCACTGAGTCGCGTCATCAGGAAAAGCGTGAAGAAAAAGTGACTCCGCTTCCTAGCGATGCCATCAGAACAAGCTTGGCGCAATACAAAGTTAAATCAGGCGACAATTTGACATCCATTGCCGATAAAAATAATACAACGGCTCAATTACTGCGCGAAACCAATCACTTAGCTAGTAATGTCGTCCGTTCAGGCATGCATTTACAGATTCCTTCTGAAGTAGAAGAAAAATCAAATGCTAATACGTTATTTGTTAAAGCCTCTAAAACCAAGTCCGCCAGCACTCAAGTCTATGCCATCAAAAAAGGTGATACGTTTTACAATATTTCTCAACGCTTTTCTGTTGCCCCAAAAGACATTGCAAGTTGGAACAATATCACTTTAAAAACGGCATTGATTCCAGGTCAAAAACTAACCATCAAGAGTATCAATCCACAACTTGCCAGCGTATCCTCTTCAATCCGCTTAATCAGTTACACGGTTGGCAAAGGCGACTCGTTGATACAAATTTCCAAAAAATTTAATGTGCCCGTTGCTGAAATACGTAAATCCAATGCGGCTACCCTTGTTAACGGACTGCTTCCCGGTCAAAGACTCAAGGTCTTTGTTGATAACAGTCAGTCTTCAAGCTAATGCTTTAGTATCAGGTTGATGGCAAGACTGTCATCAACGTTGATCCGGATACGCTCAGTAATATTATATTTTCCCAATCCCAACTCTCTCCAGCAGGAGGGCGCAAGATGCTCAAGTACATTACAAAGGTCAGAAGTATTTTGTTGCAGAATTAATTTGTATCGAGTGTATTTCCAAACAAGTTTGTCACGCCCCTATCGGCCACACCGCGTACTTTAATATTATTTTTTATAGTGCTGGCGTAATTTTCATGAAGATGCCCATGAAAAATATGTTTCACACCCATCGCAGCCGCCAAATCACCAATAACCCTAAAGCCATGTCGATGAGACCCTGGCGCTTCATGTGACACCAAAATATCGGCCTTCAGTGCTTTTAATGCTTCAAACTCATCAAGCCATATCGCTGATTTGTATTTTAGTGACATCTCGGAATGCTGGATATTAACAGACTGATTATGCAAAAAATGCTGTTTACCCAGCCATTTGGGTGGTTGTGGTGGATACCATACTCTGCCAAGAAAAACACCGCCTAATCCAGCGATTCTAAGTCCCGCTATTTCAGTTACTTTCAAATGCAAGTCCCGGTGAGAAAATGCGGAATTAAATAAATTATTATATTTCGCTGGCGTTTCAAAATCATGATTTCCAGCAATCCACCACACCTCGGTTAAATCGACAATTTCCTTCAAACAGTTTTCCAGCGGCCTGTCCAGATCGTAATCACCTAGCAAAATAACAGCTTTCGGCTGGTATTTATGAACCG
>CAIUYS010000204.1 GCA_903903365.1 uncultured Methylococcaceae bacterium | reverse complement strand
TGACTTCAGCATGGAAACCGATAGCAGAATTGGTTGGCACCAAGCGTTTTTCAACGTATTTTTCCAACCCGGGAAATGAACCACCGGCAATAAACAGAATGTTGCGGGTATCAATAGTCGTTTCGCCCTCCTTGTTACGCTGACCTTTTCCGGACACTTTAACGTGGGAGCCTTCGACTAAACGCAATAACGCTTGTTGGACGCCTTCGCCGGAGACATCACGTGTGCCGGTTTGTTGTTCCGGACTGCGGGCAATTTTGTCCACTTCATCCAAATACACAATGCCCCATTCGGCATTGGCTAAATTGCCTTCGGCAACATCCAGTAATCTGACCAGAATATTTTCTACATCATCTCCCACGTAACCCGCCTGAGTCAGGGTTGTTGCATCGGCAATGACAAAAGGAACGCCAACAATTTTAGCCAAGGTACTGGCTAATAAGGTCTTGCCGGTACCGGACGGGCCAATCAACAGAATGTTGGATTTACCGATTTCCACATCTTTATCAAACACGCCCAGTCCGGCATCACCGCTTTCATGTTTGAGTCGTTTGTAATGATTATAAACAGCAACAGCCAGGATTTCTTTCGCCAAATCCTGACCAATAATGTATTGATCAAGATACTCTTTTATTTTTGCCGGAATAGGCAACGGCCCCTGCATTTCAGAGAGTTCTTTTTTCCGGCTCCAATTACTGACAACCTGATTGGCCAACAACACACACTCGCCACAAATGTAACCATCACTACCCGCAATCAAAGGTACGGCAGGGGATTGAGCTATACCGCAAAAGGAACAGTGTTTGATTTCTTTATCGCTCATGGATAACTCCTTAAGGTTACAGGGATAACTGATGTTATGCCTTGTGAAAAAAATGTCTATTACCGGTTGTTCCAGTTTTTTTAGCTTGACTGCGGCAATCCCGGATAAATCAAGATGTTTTCGTTAGTCGCGACTACAGATGTAGGCCGGAATAAGGCTTTTCAAGCGTAAGCGAGAACAAGCGTTTCCGGCATGCTTAACGAATGTGCCGGAAACGCCACCACGCGCTACGCTTGGGTGGTCTTATTCCGGCCTACGCCTAATGTTTGTCAGCGCTGAACTCCCCCGAAATCAAGAATTAAAAACTTGAAGATCGAGTTATAGCTTTATTTTTCCTGCTTTCGTGTCTTTCGTGCTTTTCGTGGACAATCTTCTTTCCGTGGATTACCTGCCCAGTGAGCGTGCGCAATATCAGTCGGATAAACTCGCCAACCAGCCGCGTTGGCAAGTTCGCCGCGAACGATCACTCATTATCTGGCGTATTTTGGGTGTCGCTTTTTGCAGTGATAAGGTTTCCGCTTTTTGTATTTGCTTGCACAAAACGAGGTGAAAACCTATTTCCGATTCGACAATCTTGCTCACTTCGCCTGCTTTGATGCTAAAAAGCACCGCGTCGATTTCCGGATAAAGTTTGCCGCGCGGCACCCAACCTAAAACACCGCCTTGCAGGGCAGTCGGGCATTCAGAATGTTGTAAGGCAAACTCGGCAAATTTATAGGGTTTCTTTTGCAGTTTTTCCCTGACTTCCTGTAGCCTTAAAAATGCCGCTTCACGGGTATTTTCCGGATAGTCCGGATTTATACTCATATAAATATGGCAGGCTTCCCGCAGTTCAGGTCGATTAAATTGTTCTTTATGTAAATGGTAATAAATGCCTATCTCGACTTCGTTGATGTCGGGTGAGCGTGAGGCTATCAGTTCCATCACCACATTGACCCGGCATTGACGATAAAGCGCCGCTTCCAGGCTGGCTTTGTTCAGATGATTTTTTTCCAGGTCACTCAAAAATGACTCGTCATCTTCGTATCTGTCGCGAATTTCCTGATAAGCGGCCTGTAATTCGCGGTCGGAAATAATCACGGCTCCCGCTTCTGGTGCCTTCAGGACGCGGGTTTCAATGGTAAACTCGTTAGCGGCCTGAATTTCTGCTTGCCTTAATTCAGCGGCTTGCAATTCATCAGGTTTTTTTTTGAACAGCGCCAGAGCTGTTCTTAATAAGGTATACGGATCAGCTTGTGCCTGATGGGTAGACGGATTCATCTTACGCCTCCGGTTCATTAAACGATTCAGGGTGTGCAGGTGCCAGCGCTGATTCAGGTATCTGCAACGTTCTACCCTGAAAAGC
>CAIUYS010000203.1 GCA_903903365.1 uncultured Methylococcaceae bacterium | reverse complement strand
TGCTCTGGCACTGGATTTGATGGAAGAGCTTGAAAGTCTGCGTACGCAAATAAAATTAGGTGGCCATATCTGATAAAAACAAGCGTTATATCATCCGAAAAAAACTTGTTACCACTAGATTTTCCAAAAAACGTATTATTTAAAACCATCACCTAGAGGAAAACATTATGAAATCAACCCTGATACTCGTCGCTGATAACAGTCGTGCACGCATCTTTACTGTTGAAACACCCGCGTCTCCGTTAGAAGAAATCGAAGCTCTGGCTCATACCGAAGCTCGTTTACATGATCGGCAAATCACTTCTGACTTGCCCGGAAAGATTAAAGGCGAAGGTAATGTGGGACATGCTTTTGAGCAACCCACCGACCCCAAAAAACATGAAGCCGACAACTTTGCACATCGGCTTGCCCGTTATTTGGAAGACGCACATAACGCCAATAAATTTGAACAATTACTGATTATTGCAGAGCCCTCTTTTCTTGGCTTGTTGCGAAACCAGCTATCGGAACCGGTAAAAAAACTCGTCTGTTTTGAACTGGATAAAAATATCACTACCCATAGTGTTGATGACATTCGTAAATATCTACCGACGTTTTTGCCAAGTCATTAATACATTTTTCAAAGCCTTGTGTTATGTCAAACTGCCTTACACAAGCTGAATTTTTAAAAAGGTGAATCATTATGCAATTACCATTACAAATTACTTTTCGCGGAATACCTCATTCTGATGCGGTTGAGGCTAAAATTCGCGAAAAAGCCGGCAAGCTGGATAGATTCTGCTCGCATATTATGAGTTGCAGGGTTGCAGTTGAAGCCGAACATCAACACCATCACCAAGGCAATCAGTATCACATTCGTATTGATATAACCACGCCTAACAAGGAATTGGTTATTAGCAAGGAACATTATGACAAACAGGCCCATGAAGATATTTATGTCGCCATTCGTGATGCCTTTAATGCCGCCACAAGACAACTGGAAGATTACTCACGCATTCAGCGCGGCGATGTTAAAACGCATGACTGACAAACTGAACCGGCAAGCCAGTTTAACCAAAAACAAGTGTCCGCTATCAACGTAAGTCACTTAACATTGAAACCCTAAGGTCACAGGACTTGGCAAGAGGATCTTCAACTCAATAAACGTCATGCATAAAATTACTTACGCGACTGATTGGAGAAATTGAATAGGGATGTGGATTTGAGTCAGTCGTTAATGTAATACATTGATGACTGGTTGGCTTAATAGAGTTTTTTGCGAACTGTGATGATAAGCTTTCTGATTTTTTTGATGCGGTAACGATTCAAAGACATACATTTGATAACGCAGATTCTGTCAACAGGTAAACCATGAGAGCAAAATCCCTCCCCGTCAGAATATAAAACGGGGAGGGCAATAACTTTATTTGCCTGAAATTTCTGCAGCAGTGCTGTTATTTGAAGTGTGTCTTTTCTCAATTTTTGTAAATGTTTCTTTTTGAAGCTCAGCAACCGCACCACTTTGCAAATGCTTTGTTTCGTCTTTCTTTAGCATGACCACCAAAAGTATAATTGCAGCGATACAAACGCCAACGATTATCCATGTGTTATCTTTTTCTTGTACTTCAGCCATTTTAAAATCCTCTATAGTTATTATTTATTAGTATTCCCTCTCCACAAGGGGATCAATCCAAAAATTAAATTTTGTGGATCGGTTGCCGAATTAACTTTCAACAACGGTGTATTTTTTATCATGAGATAGTATGTCGTGTCAAAACTATAAATAAAAAAAAACTAAAACAGCATTAAATATTTTTTTGACCGGATATTTTTTATGACCACAACACAGACTTATTAATCATTAAGCCATTGATAAACAATATAATATTTTTTACTTTCCGACAATGAATCCAATACCGCTCAAAAGCTTCTTTGGTCAGGTAATGCGAATCAGTAAAGGCATGACTGCTGAAGCTAATTTGACCGAAAATAACCGGATTTTTTAGTTGCTTAATGAATTTACTTTAATCTTCTATACTGAATCAAACGATTTGGCGTCGTGGTTTTTGAGTACCCAAGTAACAATCATCAAGCCCGGCAGAGCCACGCACGATTTTAATCGGCTTCATCAGAAATCAAGGCTTGCCGTTTAAGTTAAGACAATCTGCTTTTATTTTTATAAGATTACCTGACAAGGCTCTTTTGTCCCCAGTTGTTATACAATAACCCTCCCTTTTTGCTATTCCACGTGTTGCCCTAATGAATAAATCGAAAAAACTTCTCCGTTCTGATATACGTTATGAATGCGGTGATAGTTCTTATGAACAAGGAAGAAGTTATTTTGATGGGGGCCTGGTTCTTAAGCTGGATGTTGAAAATGAAGGGCCTCTTTTTGTACAGCTTAGCGCATCCGTTAGCAGCAGTGATGCCCTTCCGTATCAGCAAAATATTAGCATAGCCTGGCGTCCTGATTACAGCGAGGCAAAAATCACGGGGAAATGTTCTTGCCCGGCTGGCCATAACTGCAAACACATAGCGGCTGCCTGTCTGAATTATCAAAATATCAATCAAACCCCTTCATTGCCTGCGGTTACCAGCGACCGTTGCATGGCCTGGCTGGACAGTCTGAATGAACCAGAGCCTTTGCAACATAACATCTACCAGGAATTTGTCGTTTATATCCTTAAACCTGGCGAAACAAAACATGAAGTGACTGTCGAGCTTCTGATTACCAAAACAAACAAATCAGGGCGTCTTGGCAAAGCCCGAAAAACAACCTTGGCCAATCTTCGTTACAGCTTTTCATACCTCAGCTATATTCAACCGTTGGACGAAGAAATTGCGCGATTAATGACGGCGCTTAACACGTTAAAAGGTGAACCCATACTGGTCGGTGCCATCGGTTACATCGCCTTGTCAAAATTATTGCAAACCGGTCGGTTATTCTGGGAAAACGCCGAGAACCCTCCTTTAAAAGCGGGCACTAATCGAGACTTACGCTTTGATTGGCATCAACAGGAAATGGGCAATTACCAACTGTCGGTTGCCATAGAACCAGCGGCAACACTGCTGTTGACTGATCCGCCCTCCTATCTGGATATTATTCAAGGTACTGTAGGCGGGTTTAATAACATCACGCCTAGTGCCGATCAATTAAATAAAATTTTGTCTGTTCCACTTATTCCTGCTGGATTTGTCGATGAATTCAGTTTTAAATTGACTGTTGAACACCCAAATCTGCACCTGCCTGCACCCAAAAAAGTTGAATTAATCGATCAGGATAATCTGGCACCTACTCCCCGATTATTGTTATACGGCCAGCCAATAAATGCTCAAAATTATGTTCATTTTATGGCGGTTAGCTTTAAATACGGAGACTGCATGCTTCCCGCCATTACCTCTGAAGACTTCAGTATTGTAAAAACCGGTCAGGGTTTTGTACGTATTAAACGGGCACTGGACATTGAGCGCCAGGCAGTAAATCGTCTGGCAGAAAAAGGCTTCATCACTGCGCCGTCCGATAAAACCGATTCGCAGGAACTGGTTCTTTTCAGCGCTGCCATAAACAGCAATGAGAGTGCCTCATGCTGGCGAGAGTTTATCCAAAACGCGCTTCCGGAACTTGAACTGGAAGGCTGGGTTATCGACATTGCCGACAGCTTTAAGCTTAATTTTCAAACCGCTCAAAACTGGAATGCCGAGATCAGCGAAAGTCAAAACGACTGGTTTGAAATGCACTTCAATGTAGAAATTGGCGACCAATCCTATCCCTTGTTGCCCTTGATTATGCCGGTGCTGCAAAACTACGATCCCGAAAACCTCCCAGACATACTCAACATATCGCTGGGGAATCACAATTATCTGAGCGTCCCCAGCGACAAAATAAAACCCATACTGGCTGTTTTATTTGAGTTATTCAATAGCAGTACACTGGAAAAAGATGGCTCACTTAAAGTATCCCGATTTAATGCGGCCAGTCTTGCTGATATGGAGGAGAGCAGTTATGGCCTGTTTTCTTTATCAGGTGGCAAAGAACTGAGAGAACTGGGACAAAAATTAAAAAACTTCGCCGGCATTCAAGATGTCGATTTGCCGTTCAACTTACAGGCAGACTTACGCCATTACCAACAACAGGGACTTAACTGGTTGCAGTTCTTGCGCGAATATAAATTCGGCGGCATTCTTGCTGACGATATGGGGCTAGGCAAAACCGTTCAAACACTCACGCATTTGTTACTTGAAAAACAAAGCGGCCGGATGACGCTGCCCTGTTTAATTATTGCCCCCACCAGTTTGATGAGTAACTGGCGACGTGAAACTGAACGCTTTACGCCTGAGCTAAAAGTATTAACCTTGCAGGGTGCAGACCGCAAACAGTTGTTCGATCAAATCAACGACTATGATCTGGTACTGACGACTTATCCATTGTTAAGCAGAGATGACGAAACACTGCTTAAGCATGACTATCATTATTTGATTCTGGACGAAGCCCAAACCATTAAAAATCCGACGTCGGTAGCGGCCAAGATGGTGCGCCAGATTAAAACCAATCACCGTTTGTGTTTAACCGGTACGCCCATGGAAAATCATTTAGGTGAACTTTGGGCGCAATTTGATTTCTTGATGCCTGGTTTTTTAGGTGACAATGCCACCTTTAAAAAACGCTTCCGCACGCCTATTGAAGTTTATGGTGATAGCGAACAACGACTACGCCTGTCAAATCGTCTTGCGCCTTTTATGCTGCGTCGAACCAAACAAGAAGTCGCCAATGAATTGCCGCCTAAAACCGAAATTATTCGTTCAGTACCCCTGCATCCAAAACAGGCCGCTTTGTACGAAAGCATCCGCCTGACGATGGAGAAAAAAGTCCGTGATGCAATTGCTGAAAAAGGCTTGTCACGCAGCCATATCACCATTTTGGATGCCTTGCTAAAGCTGCGCCAGACCTGCTGTGATCCGCGCACGCTGTCGCTAAAAGAAGCGCTGAAAGTAAAAGAATCAGCCAAGCTTGACCTGTTGATGGAACTATTGCCGGAACAATTGGAAGAAGGCCGACGCATTCTGATTTTTTCACAGTTTACCCGCATGATTGCCTTGATTGAAGATGAATTAAATACCCGAAAAATAGCTTACAGCAAACTGACCGGCCAAACCCGCAAACGCGACGAAGCGATTGAACTGTTTAAAAGCGGTGCAGTGGATGTTTTTCTTATCAGCCTAAAAGCAGGTGGAGTCGGTTTAAATCTGACTGAAGCCGATACTGTTATTATTTATGACCCTTGGTGGAATCCGGCGGCTGAAAGCCAGGCCGCCGACCGCGCTCATCGCATAGGCCAGGATAAGCCGGTTTTTGTCTACAAATTGATTACTGAAAATACGGTTGAAGAAAAAATTATTGCCATGCAGGACAAAAAACGCGCACTGGCCGAAAGTATTTATAAAGGCGGCGCTAAAGAAGAATCATTAAAACTGACTGCTGAAGATCTTACCGCCTTGTTTGAGCCGTTATAAATAATGAAATTCTCTATCATCATCCCGACGCTGAATGAAGAAAAATCCATTCAGTCTTGTTTATTGGCATTGCAACCGTTAAGGAACGACAGTGAGCTTATCATTGTTGATGCCGACAGCACCGATAACACGAGATTGCTTGCCGCACCGTTAGTTGATAAAGTGCTGCTATCTCCAAAAGGTCGGGGCAAACAAATGAATATCGGTGCCAAACAGGCAACGGGAGAGATATTGATATTTCTGCATGCCGACACCTGTTTACCTGAAAACGCCTTACCGCTGATTGAAAAAAAAAATCAGCCTTGCCAGGCAATGGGGCCGCTTTGATATTCAATTAAGCGGCAACCTTTTTTTGTTAAAAGTTATCGCACAGATGATGAACTGGCGCTCCCGGTTAACGAGAATTGCAACGGGTGATCAAGTTATTTTTGTTACCCGCCTGGCTTTTGAGCAGGCAGGTCGATACCCTGAAATCAGCTTAATGGAAGACATCGCCCTTTGTAAAAAACTAAAGAAAATCAGCCCACCCAATTGCTTAAAAGACAAAGTCATCAGCTCCAGTCGACGCTGGGAACAAAACGGTATTTACCGAACTCTCCTGCTGATGTGGACTTTACGCCTGCGTTACTTCTTTGGAGCAGACCCAAAAACATTGGCTTTTCTTTACACGCAGAGCGTGTTCACGCAATTTAAATTAAGTGATTTGTGCAAGCGACTTTGCCGGTAAAATTCATATTAAATGCTACAAAAGGTCGACTATGGCTGCCCTTTAAAAAGCGGCGACCACGGTGATGATGGCTTATAAATACCCTGACGCGGTGTTAATGATTTTCTGTAAAGCACCCATTGCCGGTCAGGTTAAGACCCGTCTAACCACTCAATTAACTGCCGAACAGGCTATGCAGTTACACATTGAACTCACCCAAAGAACATTAAACTTGGCAACCCGTATTAATTTATGCCCGGTTCAACTCTGGTGTACGCCTTCAACCGATCATGCTTTTTTTACTGCATCAGCGCAACGTTACCCTGTCATTCTTCAGCAGCAACAAGGCCCGGATTTAGGTGCGAGAATGCACAACGCTTTTTGCCTGGCGCTTAAAAGTTACTCACGCGCCCTACTCATTGGCTGCGATTGTCCCTCATTAACCGAACACGATCTGGAAGAAGCGTTAACCGCCTTAAGTCAG
>CAIUYS010000202.1 GCA_903903365.1 uncultured Methylococcaceae bacterium | reverse complement strand
GACTCGTTACCGCCTTACGAGGTTTTAGACCCCATACTGGAGCGTTATGTAGAGCTGGATCAATCCGCTGAAGAAATCATTGCCGCCGGATTTCGGCGCGAGGATGTTACCAGGGCCATTAATCTGGTCGATAGAAATGAATATAAACGCAGACAATCCCCACCGGGAATCCGGATTACCAGCAGAGCATTCGGACGCGATCGACGCTATCCGATTACCTCGGGTTATAGAGGAATTTGACGGTTTGTAAGTATTTTAGTCTCCCTCTTTAAAAAAGAGGGGTTAGGGGAGATTTTATTAGATAAATCCCTCTCTCCCCAATGCCGTTAATTTAAGCGCAAGTTGTTTAAAAAACTGGAGTGCAATCGCTTCAGCTATTGCTAGTAAAAACAGCTAAAGCGGTTTTACTCCAGTGGTATGCTTAACTCAACGGCATTGCTCCTCTCCCCCCTTTTCAAAGGGGGGAGAGCATAGTGAGGGGGCTTGAATACTTACGACGGTCTTTGAAAAACGGCTTGGATGTCAAAACGGCCACTCAAAATAAAGCAGACTATTTTTAAATGATGTTACTCGATTTTTCTCTTTACCAACTGGTGGCCATTGCCCTGGTGTTCATTTGGACCGGCTTTGTCAGGACAGGGCTTGGTTTTGGCGGTGCGGCCTTAGGATTACCGCTGATGTTGTTTGTACAGAACAATCCGTTGTTATGGTTACCCATCATTGGCGTGCATTTACTGTTTTTTTCCGGTTTAACTCTTCTTAACCGCTTGCATAATGTCGACTGGAAGTATTTGCGCCACTCTTCGGTTTACATTATTCCTCCTGCGCTCATAGGGGTTTTTGGACTGGTAAACCTGCCGGTTCTCTGGCTGAATAGCTTTATTTATTCAGTTACTTTGTTTTATGGTTTTACCTGGTTACTTAATCGGGGCATTGAAAGTCGTCATGTCTGGGCAGATAGGGGACTGCTTATTTTAGGGGGTTACATCGCCGGCATGTCCTTGACCGGAGCACCCTTGATGGTGGCTGTTTATATGCGTAATGTCAGCAAATACCAATTGCGGGACACCTTGTTTGTGTTATGGTTTATCTTGGTAAGCATTAAAATGACGATGTTCATTGCTCTATCCGTTGATTTACATTTTCTAACGGCACTGACGCTTTTGCCGGTCGCCGCCATTGGACATATCCTGGGCTTGAAAGCGCATAACGCGATTATGCGCAATGATTTGCTTTTTAAACGCTGGGTCGGCGGTGGTCTGGTCGCTGTCAGTATGATGGGATTATGGGAGTTATACGGTAAACAGGCTCAGGATTTTTTATAAGTGAACTCAATTCATATATAGGTAGTGATGTTTAAATGAATTTTCTCCGTTTTGTTGCATTAATTATCCTCTCTCAGGGTTTGTCTGGTTGTCTCTCGCCTTTGGCACTCGACAACATGTCTCTGGCTTATAACGAAGCCACCGCCAATGACATTTCGAAACAACTGCTCCTCAATATCGCCAGAGCTCAGTATAACGAACCTATCCATTTTTCCGGTATCTCTAATATTGCGGCCACGTTGAACTTTCAAGCCAATATCGGTGCCACTCCAGCACTGACCGGTAACAATGGTTCGGCACTTATGCCTTTTTTTGGGGTTGGGGCTGCCGAGAATCCTACCATCAGCATTGTTCCCATGCAGGGTGCTGAATTCACCAAGCGCTTGTTGGCACCGATGACAGAGGATCAACTGAGCCAACTTCTAAGGCAAAATGTAGAAGTGGATTTGTTGCTACGACTCGCAGTAATGGAATTTCGTACCCGGGAAAACGGCCGGGAGCTGGTTTATCATAACCGTCCCAGAAATAGGGATAACTACACCTTGTTTCGGCGCATGGCTTTGCATTTGTCTTCCATACAGGATCGTGACCAGCTTTATTTTGAACCCCTGATATTTGAAGAGCACTGGAGCTTGCCAATCAAGAGCATGACTCCCGAAGGCTTCCAGGCGCTGGAAAATAAATATACGATCACCCTGGATCAACAGCAAGGCGTTTATCGACTCGACAAGAAAACTGTTGGGCGCATGATTATAACTAATTACGATCCGTCCCTATTGTCAGGAACGGAACGCCATCGACTCAATGACGAGACAGAATTAAACGCGCCCAACGACTTGCTGGTCGATATTCGCCCCGGCTACCCCGGTGGAGAATATCCACTGCATGGCAGGTTCAGACTTAGAAGTTTTGGTAATATTCTTTATTTTATCGGTAGAACCCTTTCCGCCGAGCCGGAAGGCGACATCAGCAAGGATCAACGCACACCGTTTGTTTTAGATAATCCACCGTTCACTTTAGCGATCAAAGAAACAGAGAGCAGTCCGCCTGACACGGACTTATCGGTAAAATACAAGGGCAAATATTATTCCGTTGATTCAGCCCCAGGCTATCCTTGGAATAAAAAGGCCTTCCGAGTGCTTTCGCAAATGTTCCAGATGACTATGACGGAACTACCTAAAGTTGCAGCACCTACCATCACGATTTCTAAATGACTTTCCTGAAAATATAAGTGATTTAGACGGCAAACTTATCTGATCAGGCAAGTGTTGAACTATGGGATTGCTGAGTGTTATATTCCGGTCAATTTACAGCCCGATGGTTGATATAAATAAACGTCAGCAGTAATCAGTAGAGTTTATGCACAATTAAATGCTGTTCTTAACTAATTGAATTTCATATAGTTTTACTTTGAATAATTCTGCTAAAAATATTCTTCTTTAATAACAATTAGTTATAATGAATGGCGAAAAGTGGGCTTAAGGTAATCGGGGAGGTGAACGGTTACAAAATTAGGCTACCAACTTAAGGCGGGACACTGAGCAGAAGAATGATTCGCCAAGTACCAAAAAAAGTCCGTCATTCCGGCAGGGATTGCCGGAATCCAGTTGCCATGGATGGCAATTACAAAGCATACAATTGATTGATTTATAGACACAGAGATTTGTCGGGTTACGCTGTCGCTAACCTACGCGACTCACGTTGCAAATTACGACGTGCAGTAAGCGTAGAAACAACACTACCCCACCACCCTCTCCGTACTCGTTCTGTGGTCACCGGGATTG